>DASQVB010000323.1:0-5167 GCA_035640975.1 Pseudonocardiaceae bacterium | reverse complement strand
ACCGCCACAGTCGCGGACAGCACCGTACACACAACCGCGATGGCCAGCGTGACTACTGCACGAGAAACGTTACGCATCAGAGAGCCCCCCTCCGTAACTGGTAGTGAGCGTACTACGTAGAACAGATACCCCGTAACGCTTTCTTTAGTCGCGTGCGGCCCGGCCGTCCCCGGGCGGGGGGAGGTGTCCGGTTCCGGCCGGTCCGCCGCGTCCGCCCGTCGGGTTCGGCCCCCGGGCGGTGCCTTCCGGGCGGCGCCGGAAGAGCGGTGTTGAGACGTCGGCCGGGCATCATGGGTTCCCAAGCGGCCGAGTTCGTGATCCGATTTGAGGGTGATGAGCGACACTTCCCAGCCAGGTCCAGATATCGACGCGCGATCGGCCGCTGCCGAGGGCGACCTGCTTCGGTTCGAGGACATGCCAATCGAGGTCAATACCGCCAACATGGGGCACGACGTCGAGTTGCATCCGCAGTGCGAGCTGCTGGCGCCCCTGTTGGGGGTGTGGCGTGGCGGGGGTCTGGCCCAGTACCCCTCGCTGCTCGGTGAGTTCACCTATGGCCAGCAGATCGCCTTTGGCCACGACGGCAGGCCATTTCTGGCCTACGAGGCACGGGCCTGGCTGCTCAACCCAGCAGGCGAGGTGCTGCGCCCGGCGGCTCGGGAGGTCGGATGGTGGCGGGTAGACGAGGACGAGATCATCGAGCTGGTTCTCGCTCACATGTTCGGTATCTGCGAGATCTACTACGGTGGGCGCACCGGAGAGACGTCGTGGGAGCTTGAGTCCGACACCATCGCGCGTACCGACTCGGCCAGGGAGACGACCGCCGCCGCCCGGTTGTACGGCATCGTGGAGGACGGCCAGCTGGCCTACGCCGAGGAGCGGGCGCTGCGTGGCCTGCCCATGAAACCGCACCTCTCAGCACAGCTGACACGGGTCACCGACTAGACCCGCGAGCGGCCGACCACGACACGAAACCTTATGCATGCTCCCGGCCAGTTAGCTCGGGAGATCACACGGTGACAAGTGCCAGCTTGCTGTGCAGGCTGGACGCGAGGTGTTGGAGGTCATCCGGGTCGCTGGTGACCACCAGAGCTCCCTGGCGCAGCGCGGTGACTACCACCAGTCCGTCGACGACGTCGGAGGTGCCCGTACGGCCGCAGAGAGCGCCGGCTGCTTTGCCTAGGTCTTCGGTATCCGGCATCACCAGGCACCCCCGCAATAACCTGGAAAGGTTTGCGTGCGGTGCGCCGCGCCATGCTCGGGCAAGGACCACGACCGGCACGATGGGGCGGACTCCGCTGGCGAGGCTCTGCTCGTGCAGTGCCCACAGGCCGCGATGGCGCCGTTCGGCGGCCAACAGCGCGCCCGTGTCGTAGACGACTCCTGACACTTAGCTGGCGGCTCGCTGCGGCGGAATAACCCCGGCATCAATGAGTGCTTGGCGTGCTACGGCGCACTCCACGTCGGTCAGCGCGCCGTTGTCAGCCTGAAACTCCGCTACTGCGGCCAGCCCGTCCACGATCGCAGCCTGCTCCGCGGCGGCCCGCTCAGCGGCCCGGGCAAGCCATACCGAGACCGGTAACTCGGCGGCTTCGGCGGCAGCGCGGATCGCCTCTCCCACCTGAGGGGGGACCGAGATCGACAATCTGCTCACGCTCACACATCAACACTATCATCAGTATTACCTTCGTAACATCGCCCACTCAACTCGACCCGTAGGGTTACCGGACTGTGGCCATGGCGGGCGGTTGATCGACTGGGTTCGGTACAGCTCCTCGTATCGGCCACCCGCGGAGGCCAACTCAGTGTGCGTTCCGCGCTCCACGACGCGACCCTCCTCGATCACGAGGATGAGGTCCGCGGCCCGGACGGTCGAGAGCCGGTGCGCGATGACCACCGCGGTCCGCCCGGCCAGTGCCTCGCCCAGCGCTGCCTGCACCGCCGCTTCCGACGTCGAGTCCAGATGCGCGGTCGCCTCGTCGAGGATCACCACCCGAGGACGCGCCAGTAACAGCCGGGCGATCGTCAGTCGCTGGCGCTCGCCACCGGACAGCCGGTACCCGCGCTCGCCGACGACGGTGTCCAGCCCATCGGGTAGCCCGGCTACGAGGTCGGCCAGTCGCGCTCGACGCAGCACCTCCCACAGTTCGTCGTCTGATGCCTCCGGCCGGGCCAGCAGCAGGTTCGCCCGCACCGATTCATGGAACAGGTGCCCATCCTGGGTCACCATCCCGAGCGTCTCGCGGATCGACTCGGCGGACAGGTCACGTACGTCCATCCCGGACAGGCGCACAGCACCGCCATCGACGTCATACAACCGTGGCACCAGCTGCGCGATCGTCGATTTTCCGGCGCCTGATGAGCCGACCAGCGCCACCATCTGGCCCGGCTCGACCCGGAACGACACGTCGTGCAGCACCTCCACCCCGCCGCGCTCGTCGAGCTTCGCGACCTCTTCCAGCGACGCGAGCGACACCTTATCCGCCGAGGGGTAACCGAAGCTCACGTGGTCGAGTTCCACCGAGACCGGGCCGGCCGGTACCTGCCCGGCATCGGGCTTGTCCTGGATGAGCGGCGTCAGATCCAGCACCTCGAACACTCGCTCGAAGCTGACCAGAGCGCTCATCACTTCCACCCGTGCGCTGGCCAGCGCGGTGAGCGGGGCGTAGAGGCGGGTGAGCAGCAGCGCGAGCGCCACCACCGCACCCGGTTCCAGCTGTCCCCGCAACGCGTAAAACCCACCAAGCCCATAGACGACGGCCAGCGCCAGTGCCGACACCAGCGTCAAGGCGGTGACGAACACCGACTGCACCATCGCGGTACGCACCCCGATATCGCGCACCCGCCTTGCCCGCGCGGCGAATTCCCCCGACTCCTGCGTGGGCCGGCCGAACAGCTTCACCAGCGTCGCGCCGGGCGCGGAGAACCGCTCAGTCATCTGGGTGCTCATCACCGCGTTGTGATTGGCGAACTCGCGCTCCAGCCGGGCCAGCCGGGCGCCCATCCGCCGAGCGGGTAACACGAACACCGGCAGCAGCAACAGCGCGAGCAGGGTGATCTGCCAGGAGATCCCGATCATCACCACCAGCGTGAGCGCCAGTGTCACCACATTGCTGACCACCCCGGACAGCGTGTCGCTGAACGCCCGCTGCGCGCCGATCACGTCATTGTTCAGCCGGCTGACCAGCGCGCCGGTGCGGGTGCGGGTGAAAAAGGCGAGCGGCATGCGCTGCACGTGATCGAACACGGTGGTACGCAGATCAAGGATCAGGCCTTCGCCGATGCGCGCTGACAGCCACCGTGTCACCAGGCCGAGCCCGGCCTCGGCTACTGCGATGACGGCGATGAGTGACGCAAGCCCGATCACGACGTCAGGCGCCTCGCCCTGCACGATCGCATCGACCACCCGACCGGCGAGCACCGGTGTCGCGACCGCCAGCACCGCCGTTACGACGCTGAGCAGGAGGAAGCGGCTCAGTTGCGGGCGGTGCGGCCCCGCGAATCGGGTGATTCGCTGCAGCGTGGCCCTGGAAAAGGGGCGCTGCTCCTGCTGCGCATGCATCGCGTTGTACATGGACATCCATGCGGTGACTTCCATGTCCATCACACACCACCGGGTCCTCAGCAGGTCATGAGATCCGGCGGTTGACCGGCGACCAGCGCGAAGCCTAAGACGTCAACTCAACTTCAGGTCAAGCGGCTCGCACGACGTCCACTGCTGTGCACCGGGGACGACTTCCCGCGCACGGATCTCACTGTGCTGGCTGTACCACGCTGAGAAGTACACCCTGCCGACCTATCCTTGCGGGGTCGGCGAGTGCGAGGAGGCCTGTGAGCGAAGTCTGGCTGGGTGATATCCGGCTGCGCAACCGGCTGGTCACGTCGTCCAGCCTGCTCGGTTATGGCGCTGCCGACCCCGGTCTGGTGCCTTACGGAATGAGCCCGATTTCCCGGTTCGTGCCGCTGGAGCGCTTCGGTGCCGTCACGACCCGCACCTTGACAGTGCAGCCCCGCGACGGGCATTTCACCAACCGCACCGACTGGCCGCTGCGGACCCTGCCCAGCCTGCTGCGCAACTACGCCACGGTGCTGCGCCGCGCCGACGCCGGCTGGATCAACGCCTTCGGCTGGTGCAACGTCGGCATCGAGGCATACCTGCGCCATTACTACCCGCGTACCCGCGAGCAGAACACCATCATCTCGGTGGGCGGCTTCGCGGCCGAGGAGTTCATCTGCCTCATCGACGCGGTGAACGCGGCGGTGCCCCCGGGCGAGATCGCAGCTGTGGAGTTCAACGTCTCTTGCCCGAACGTCGATCATGACTTCGAGCCGATCCTGGACGGAGTGCTTGCCGACGCGGTACCCCGCAGCAACCATCCGGTCACCCTCAAACTGTCGCCGGACCGCGACTACATCGGCCACGCTCGGCGGGCAGCCGCCGCCGGAGTGTCGGCGCTGACCGCGATCAACACGGTGCGCGCCCTACGGCTGGACCCGCGGACCGGGGTGCCGTGGCTGGCCAACCGCTACGGCGGGCTGTCCGGCCGGGCGATCAAGCCGATCGGGCTGCGGGTGGTCGCGGAGCTGCGCGATGCCCGGATCACGCTGCCGGTGATCGCGACCGGGGGAATCCGCACCTTCGACGATTGCCGGGAGTACTTCTGGGCCGGTGCGGACGCTGTCAGTCTGGGCAGCGCGAGCTGGCTGGCGTCCTATCCCGGTTACCTGCTGTCCCCCCTGTGGAGCTGGCGGATCCGCTCGATCCTGCGCCGGATCGAGGGCTACCGCCCTCCCGTGCGGGCCACCCGGGGCGAGAGCACCCAATGCCACTCCCGAGCGGCGCAGCCGCATACCCTGGCACCTGATGGCCGATCCCTGCACTTACCGTCCGGCACCGGGGACGATCCCTGACGCGCCCGGCGTGTATCGGTTCCGCGACGAGCATCGCCGGGTGATCTACGTCGGCAAGGCGAAGAGCCTGCGCAGCCGGCTGAACTCCTACTTCGCCGACCTGTCGGGGCTGCATCCGCGGACCCGGCAGATGGTCACCACGGCGGCCTCGGTGGAGTGGACGGTGGTCAGCACCGAGGTCGAGGCGCTGCAGCTGGAATACAACTGGATCAAGGAGTTCGACCCGCGGTTCAACGTCCGGTACCGCGACGACAAG
>DASQVB010000322.1:0-2607 GCA_035640975.1 Pseudonocardiaceae bacterium | reverse complement strand
CCGCCGGCCGGTATTGGCTGCTCTGCACCGGGACGGCGTGTGATCACCCTTCCGAGCGATCGCCGGAATGCCGCGCCGCCATCCCGGAGACTGTCCCAGCGGCGAGCGTCTGCTCGTCATCTTGTAACCACGTTGGCTGTGGTGGCGCACCGGTCGGGGACGGCTGCCCGGGCGAGCGGGGCGCGACCGAGCACGGCCCGCTAGGGCCGCGCGCAGTGTCGCGGGTTCCGCGCGCCATGGCCAGGTGGCTGCTGCTCTATTGGCGGGGTGTGCGCCGCCGCAGGCGGCGCTTGATCCCATAGAGGATAATTCGGCAAACACACGCGGTGACAACGCGGTGACAACGTGCGTAACAGCCTTGCGACTTTACGTAACGCACGTTGAGTCCCGGTAGCTAAGAGTCGGTGATCACCCGAGCTCGGCGGACCTCGGAGGGTGGCAAGTAGCCTGGAGTTACCTCCTCACCGAGGTTCCGCCCCGGGGTGACGGCTCCGGGGCATTGGCGAGGGGGCCGGTGAGGAGAGGGTTTTCGTGGACGTTGAGGAAGCGCGGACGATCGGTGCGCGCGCTCGCATGATCCGTCGTCGTCGCGGGCTGAGCTTGGACGTGGCGGCAGGGCTGGCCGGGATCACCAAGGGCTACCTGTCGATGTTGGAACATGGCCAGCGCGGGTTTAACCGCCGTGGCTTGCTTGAGGATTTGGCCGCCGCGCTCGGTTGTTCAGTGGTGGACCTGACTGGGCAGCCGTACCTGCCACCTGACCGAACCTCGGCCGAGACATTGGCGGCGCTGCCGAGTGTCCGCGAGGTCATCTATGACTCCACAACGCGCCGCAGGTGCAGGTCCGCCCGGTCGAGCAACTCGCCGCAGCGGTCCGGCGCGCGAATGAGTTCCGCGACGCTGGACGCTACGGCCCTGCTGGGCGCGAGTTGGGAGCCCTGCTAGGCGAGCTGCACGCATACACCTCCGCCGGTGGTGATGCTGGCCGGGCAGCCCTGCCGATATTGGTAGAGGCGTGCCACGTGGCCGCAGCGGTAGCCGAAGTAGTCGGCCACCAAGATCTCGCCCTAGCCTGCGCAGTGCGTGAAGCCGACGCGGCCGAGGCACTCGGTGATGATGCTGCGCTGGTCTCGCTCTCGGCCTACAGCCTCGGGCAAACGTGGTTGAAGGTCGGTGCTCGCAGGCAGGCAGCAGCCACCTTCGCCAAGGCCGTCGAGTCGAGCAGCAGCGCAAACCCAGACGCCGGAGACACGGCGGCAGCGGAGATGGCGGGCATGGTGCAGCTCGGTTCGGCGCTGTTGGGCGCCCGCACTGGTGACCGCGACACAGTCACCACCCACCTATCTGAGGCTGCTTCGCTGGCCGAACGAACCGGCGAACGCAACACCCAGCTACAACACTTCGGGCCGATCAACGTGGCGCTATGGAAGGTAGCGCTGGCCGTTGACCTGGGTGACGGGACCGCCGCCGCCGAAGCCGTTGAGGCCAACCCCATCCCGGTCAAGCTGCTCGGCAGCCCGCTGCGGTTGGCTAATCTGTCGCTGGACGTTGCCCGCGGATGGGCGCAGGCCGGCGGCGATCGTGACGATCGAGCGATCCGTGCACTGGACGCCGCCGACCGGGCCGCGCCAGCCATGGTGCGCAACCATCCGCTCGCCCGCGAGCTGCTCGCGGATCTGTACGGTCGCGTCCGGCGCCGCATGTGGGAGCTGGACAGCCTGCGCAACCGCTTCGACATCGGCAGCCAGCGTCCACTGAGTGTGAACAACTAGCGTCGATCTTCACCGCACAGTCTTGCGGGTGAGCGCAGCAGAGCAGCTACCCGAGACACAGCAGCAGCGCACCGAGCGCGGCCGGGTGACAGCGATAGGCCGCCGCACCGACAGCGGCGAGCGCTGCACATTGCTGGTGGTCAACGAAATTGACGGCGCATGGTCATTTCACGGCCTAGGCGCACCCGGGATAAAGCTCTCCCAGACCGACACGGTGGCCCTGGCCGAGGCGATCCTGGAGCGTGCCCGGTGAGCTGGTACCTGCGGTCCACCGACGACCACGACACGCACCGGGGCACGATGAGCCGAGGCAGCGTGATTGGTGCGTGCGGCATCCGATTTCCGCCACGCACGATCGCGTTCGGTCGCAAGGCGCTGCCCGGCCCGCCCCCTGATCCCCAGCAGATCTGCGAGAGGACCGATCGGATTCGTCATCATCCGCGTGCCGCATTCCCATCCCTGGCGGTGGGTGGTGAGTACCCCATACGAGATGTTCAGGGCGACGCTCCCGACCTTCACACCCGATGGGCAACAAGCCACCGTCATTATCACTCGACAAGGTCAGGGCTTTGCCGGACGGGTCACCGTTTTCTGGGGCGTGGGTGACCACGGCAGTGATGACCGATGAACAGGCTGAGCGGCTGGAACGACTTGTCAGTGACGCCAGACGGGCGCGTCGGTGAGCACGCTGCTGCTGGAGCGGTCAATGCCTCGGTCGCTCGGCAGGATAGCTAGCGGCTGCCGGGTGGCATCGGTTCGGGCGTTGCCCAGCAGGGGTCAGCGTGGCTGCGGAAGCGGAGTCCGGGACTAGCAGCGGACTAGCTCGGGACTAGCT
>DASQVB010000321.1:0-14187 GCA_035640975.1 Pseudonocardiaceae bacterium | reverse complement strand
TACTCGGCGGTGATCGCCAAGGAGCGCCGGGGGGAATACCTCGGCGACACCGTGCAGGTGATCCCGCACATCACTGACGAGATCAAGTCTCGGATCATGGCCATGTCCGAGCCCGGCGACGATGGCCGTCCACCGGATGTGGTGATCACAGAGATCGGTGGGACGGTGGGTGACATCGAGTCGCTACCGTTCCTGGAGGCCGCTCGCCAGGTGCGCCACGACGTCGGCCGGGACAACTGCTTTTTCCTGCACGTCTCGCTGGTGCCTTACCTTGCCCCGTCCGGTGAGCTGAAGACCAAGCCGACCCAGCACTCCGTGGCGACCTTGCGCAGCATCGGTATCCAGCCCGATGCGCTGGTCTGCCGCGCCGATCGGGAAATCCCGGAAGGGCTCAAGAGCAAGATCGCGGCGATGTGCGATGTAGACATCGATGGAGTGGTCGCAGCGCCGGACGCACCGTCGATCTACGACATTCCCAAGGTGTTGCACTCCGAGGGTCTGGATGCCTATGTGGTGCGCCGGCTCGGGTTGCCCTTCCGGGACGTGGACTGGACGGAATGGGGCGACCTGCTGGACCGAGTGCATGCTCCGACGGAGCTGGTACGGATCGCTTTGGTGGGCAAGTACGTCGACCTACCGGATGCCTACCTGTCGGTGATCGAGGCGCTGCGAGCCGGGGGGTTCGCGCACCGGGCCAAGGTCGAGATTTACTGGGTGCCTTCGGACACCTGCGAGACTCCGGCGGGCGCGCAGACCGCCCTGCACGGGATGGACGGGGTGTTGGTGCCCGGCGGGTTCGGGATCCGGGGGATCGAGGGCAAGATCGGGGCCATCCATCATGCACGCACCCGCGGCATCCCTGCCCTCGGGCTGTGCCTGGGCCTGCAGTGCATGGTGATCGAAGCCGCCCGGAACCTGGCCGGACTCGACGACGCGGGCTCGACCGAGTTCGACGAGGCCAGCCCGCATGCGGTGATCTCCACGATGCCCGATCAGACCGACGTGGTGGCTGGCCAGCGTGACATGGGCGGCACAATGCGACTGGGGGCCTACCCGGCGTCGTTGGTGCCGGAAACCGTGGTGGCCACGGCGTATGGCGTGACCGAGGTCTCGGAGCGGCACCGGCACCGGTATGAGGTGAACAACGCCTACCGGGACAAGCTTGCCGCCGCGGGTCTGGTGATCAGTGGAACGTCTCCCGATGGCCATCTGGTCGAGTTCGTCGAGTTGTCCGCGTCCACCCATCCGTTTTTCGTCGGTACCCAGGCCCATCCCGAGCTGATCAGCCGCCCCACTCGCCCGCATCCGCTGTTCGTGGCGTTCGTCCAGGCGGCACTGAACTACCGGGCCGCCGACCGGTTGCCGGTCGAGCTGCCGGATGGGCCGCGGTGACGTCACCACACGAGTTCGCGGTGTCGAGCAGCGACACCGTGCACGTCGGCCGGGTTCTCGCACTGCGGTTGGATCAGGTGCTGATGCCCGGTGGGCGGACCGCTGGACGTGAGGTCGTCGAGCACTCCGGTTCGGTCGCAGTTCTGCCTTTGCATGACGACGACTCAGTAGTGATGATCGACCAGTACCGGCATCCGGTGGGTCGCCGGATTCGAGAGCTACCTGCCGGGCTGCTCGACGCGCCGGGGGAGGAGCCGGTGACGACCGCCCGCCGCGAGCTGGTGGAGGAAGCCGGCTACACCGCGCGGGACTGGTCGGTGCTCGTCGACATGGTGGCTTCGCCGGGATTCAGCGACGAGGCAGTGCGGGTGTTCCTGGCCCGCGGGTTGACCGAAGTTGGTCGGCCTACCGGTGACGACGACGAGGAGGCAGACCTGCGTGTGGTTCGGCTGCCGATGGCCGAAGCGGTGCGTCAAGTGCTGGCAGGTGAGATCGTCAGTGCCCCGACGGTTGCTGGTCTGCTCGCCCTGCCAGCGGCGCTGGTTGATGGTGTGCCGCCGCGACCGGTCGACGCACCGTGGCCAGACCGGCCGACCCGATTCGCCGCGCGCTGCCACTGATCCGATACCCGGGTGTTCATTCAGGTCACCCGTCCCGGCCTGGCTACGCTAGCCGGATGTCCGCCGAGCTGATCCGGCGGCGGGAGGTGGTGTGCGGTGAGTGACGACGACTGCCTCCCCCCGCATGGCGGGTCCTCGGCCCAGTTCGCTGGTGAGGGTGAGATGTCCACCCGGATACGGGCGTTGGACTGGTCTGGCACACCGGTCGGGCCGATCCAGGAGTGGCCACAGAACCTGTGCACCGCCGTGGGGATCATGCTCGAGTCCCGACACCCCATGCTGATCTGGTGGGGGCCCGAGTTCACGATGTTCTACAACGATGCCTTCATGGCACTGGCCGGCAGCAAACATCCGGCCGGTCTGGGCCAACACGGCTGGGAGATGTTCGCTGACATCTGGCCGACCATCGGGCCGATGCTCAACGGGGTGCTGTCCACCGGTGCGGCAACCTGGGTCGACGACCAGCTGCTATTGATGAACCGGCGTGGCCTGGATGAGGAGACGTACTGGACTTACTCCTACAGCCCGATCCGCGCTAGCGGCGGACGGGTCGACGGGATATTCACGGCCACGACTGACACTACGGCTCGGGTACTGGGTGAACGCCGATTGCGGACATTGCGTGAGTTGGGCGAGATCGCCGCTGTAGAAGCGGCAACCGTCGACGACCCCTGCGCCGCGGCGCTGCGCATCCTGACCCGCAACCGTGCCGACGTGCCCTACGCACTGGCGTACGTGCTCGACGACGACGCGGCGAGCGCCCGCCTGGTCGCCTCCTTCGGCCTGCGCGCCGGTAGCCCAGTGGTGCCCGCGTCGGTGCCGGACCCGCGGTATGGCGCTGACATCTGGAAGGCTGTGACCACCGGCCAAGCAACGTTGAGCAGCGACCTCAACCACGGAACGTTTCCCGGCGGGGACGGCACAGTTGGTGAGGCCTTGCCGCGCGCAGCGGTGGTGCTGCCGCTGGTGGCAGGCGGTCGGCCGACGGGGGCGTTGGTCGCTGGGGTGAGCCCGTATCGGGCACTGGACGACGATTACCAGTCGTTCTTCGACCTGGTGGTGGGCCATGTCTCTGCGGTGGTTGCCGACGTACGGGCCTACCAGGCCGAGCGGCAGCGGGCAGAGGCGTTGGCGCGGCTGGATCGGGCGAAGACCGAATTTTTCGCCAACATCAGCCACGAGTTCCGCACCCCCCTGACATTGCTCATGGGCCCGCTCGCGGAGCTGCGCGCCGCGCCGGCGGTGGCTGCGGACGCCCGGTCGCGGGAGAACGTGGAGATGGCGCATCGCAGTGGGTTGCGGCTGGGCAAGCTGGTGAACAGTCTGCTGGACTTCTCCCGTATTCAGGCAGGTCGGCTGGAGGCTGCCTACGAGCCGGTGGACCTCGCCGCGTTCAGCTTGGAGCTGGCCAGCGTGTTCCGGGCAGCGGTCGAGCGGGCCGGAATGGTGTTCGAGTTGGACTGCCCACCGCTTGGCGAGGTGGTGCATGTCGACCGGGACATGTGGGAGAAGATCGTCCTCAACCTGCTGTCCAACGCGCTGAAGTTCACCTTCGACGGGCGCATCACGGTGTCGTTGCGGGCTGAGACGTCCTCGGTGACCTCCCTGGGGGGGCTGCGCGTGGCGGTGTTGCGGGTGACCGACACCGGAACCGGCGTTGCGAAAGACGATTTACCGCGGCTGTTCGAGCGTTTCTACCGCGCGGAGCATGCCAAATCGCGTTCCGCGGAGGGCAGCGGGATCGGCTTGGCCCTGGTGCGGGAACTGGTCGGGCTGCACGGGGGCACGATCACGGTGCAGTCCACGGTTGACGTGGGCACGACATTCACCGTCACGTTGCCCTTCGGATACGAACACCTGCCCGCGAAGCAGCTGCGGACGGCTGCGGCCGAGGCCGCCCCGTCAACCCAGGTTGGACCGTTCGTCGCCGAGGCGCTGCGCTGGCTACCACCGGTGGACACAGCGCCAACCGGGGCTGTGTTGGATGCCGACCAACCGGCCATGTCTAAGCAAGTGCTTGTCGTCGACGACAACGCCGACATGCGCGAGTACCTGCAGCGGCTGCTGTCACCGCATTACCGGGTGCACGCGGTCGGCAATGGGCTTACCGCACTGGCAGCGGCTCGGGAGCAGCCACCCGATTTGATCATTTGTGACGTGATGATGCCGAACCTGGACGGCTTAGGGTTGATCACTGCGTTGCGGGCGGAGTCCCGCACCGCGCAGGTGCCGGTGCTGCTGCTGTCGGCGCGGGCCGGGCAGGAAGCCGCAGTCGAGGGATTGGACTCCGGCGCGGACGACTACCTGGTCAAACCCTTCTTCGCCGAGGAGTTGCTGGCCCGGGTGCGTTCGAACCTGGAACTGGCCCGGCTGCGCACCCAGGAGTCGACCTGGCGGTCCACCCTCATCAGCGCGATGCAAGACGGCATGTTCGTCGCCCATCCGGACGGCGCCATTGTCGAGATCAACCACGCCTTCACCGATATCCTCGGCTACGGCGCTGACGACTTACCTTACCTACCGCCGTACCCGTGGTGGCCCGATCCGGTTCGGGAGCCCGAGGAATTCACCCAGGTTCGCGCCGCCTCCGAGGCCGCGATGCGGTCTCGCGACGATGGCCGGTGGGTGCTGCCGATGCGGCATGGCGTGGACGGTCGCCGGGTCTGGCTGTCGATCGCCAGCGGCGTGGTCACCCGGCCTGACGGCACCATCCAGGCGTTCGTGGGTACGGTGCGCGACGTCACCGCCGAACACCTCACTGCGCGCCGCGACGCGGCCGTGGCCCGGCTCACCGGACGGCTGGGCGAAGCCAGCGACGTGCACGGCGTGTTGACCGCCGGGTTGGCCGAACTGGCTGCCAACTGGGTCACCCGCTGCGCACTGATGCTCACCTGGGATACCGCCGACAAGGTCTCGGCGATCGGTACCGGCGCATCGTGGGCGGCGCTGCCACCGGCGACCAGGGCCACGATCATCCAGATCCGCACCACCGGGCGAGTGCACTGGCAGCTGGGTGATCGGTCCGTGGACCCGCCTGCGCTCACCGTGGTGGGTGCCCCGGTTCCCTGCGGCACCCAGGTCAACGTGGTCTGGCTTGAGCTTGACCCGGCCTGGCCTTTCGACACGGAGGACGCCGCGCTGCTGTCTGACCTCGCTGGCCACCTCGGTCACGCGCTGACCAGGGCACGGTTGTTCGATGAACAACGCACCGCGTCCCTCACCCTGCAACGCGCCATCCTCGGGCCTACCGTGCTGCCCGCCGGTTTCGCGGTGCGCTACGAGCCCGCGATCAGCCAGCTGGCGGTCGGCGGCGATTGGTACGACATCGTCGAACTGGGTGCGGACCGGGTGGGCGTGGCCGTCGGTGACTGCGTCGGCCACGGGTTGGCCGCCGCTGCCGTGATGGGGCAGCTTCGCACCGCGTGCCGCACTCTGCTGCTACAAGATCACACTGCCCCACAGGTGCTGGCCGCGATGGACCACGTTGCTGCGTTGATCCCGGACGCGGTGTGTACCACCCTGTTCTGCGCCATTATCGATCGCGACACCGGCACCATGAGATACAGCCGTGCCGGTCACCCCCCGGCCATTGTTGCCCGCGCCGATGGCCGCACCGAGCTCCTTGACGGCGCCCGCAGCGTTCCCTTGGCCACGGTGGACGTCGCACGACTCGAAGCCACCGCTGTCCTCGCTCCAGGTGACACCCTGTTGCTCTACACCGACGGGTTGGTCGAACGCCGCAACGTCCTGCTCGATACCGGCATCGGCCATGCGCGCGAGGTTCTTGCCCAGGCTCAGGACCTCGCCCCCACTGAGATCGCCGACCGTCTCGCCGAGGAACTCCTCAGCGATGGCCACGATGACGACGTCGCCTACCTGCTCTACCAGCACCCTCTTGAGGTGGGCCGCACAGTCACCACCACTGTGCCCGCACACCTCCAGCAGCTCGCGGTGCTGCGCCGCACGTTGCGCCAATGGCTCATCGCGACGGTCGTCGATCAGCACACCGCCCAAGAGCTCGTGCTCGCCGTCGGGGAAGCTGTCACCAACGCCATCGAGCACGCCTACCTTGACAGCGAGCCGGGCAGCGTTGAGCTCACCGTCAGCCGCTACCCCGAGGAGCTTCATTTCGAGGTCCGCGACCACGGCCGTTGGCGCACCATTCCGGCTCCCGGCCCCCGCGGCCGCGGGCTCAAGATGATGGAAAAACTCACCGATGCCGTCACGGTGGACATCGACGACCACGGCACCACCGTCCAACTCTGCAAGAGGCTGCTGCTGTGAAGATCGGTGTCCCGCGGGAGCTGAAGATCCACGAGTATCGGGTCGCGATGACGCCCGCCGGCGTCCTCGAACTCACCCGTCGCGGGCATGACGTGATCGTGGAACGCGACGCCGGTGCCGGTTGCGCATTCCCCGACGAAACCTACCTGGCCGCGGGCGCTCGGATCGTCCCGATGGCCGACGACGTGTGGGCGCAGGCGCAGCTGGTGCTCAAGGTCAAGGAACCGGTGCCCGAGGAATACCACCGGATGCGCAAGGGCCAGACCCTGTTCACCTACCTGCACCTGGCCGCGTCGGCGGAGTGCACGGCAGCGCTGATCGATGCCGGGACCGACGCCATCGCCTATGAGACAGTGCAACTGCTGGACGGCTCACTGCCGCTGCTGGCCCCGATGAGCGAGGTCGCCGGGCGGATGGCGCCCCAGGTGGGGGCACACTGTCTGGAGCGAATGCAGGGCGGGCGCGGGGTGCTGCTCGGCGGGGTCTCCGGTGTGCCGGCCGGCAAGGTAGTGGTGATCGGTGCCGGTGTCGTGGGAATGAACGCCGCCACCATCGCGCTGGGGATGCAGGCCGAAGTGGTGGTGCTCGACGCCAACATCAACCGGTTACGAGAGATCGACTTCGTTTACCGCGGCCACTTGCAGACCATCGCGTCGAACGCCTATGAGGTGGAGAAGGCCTGCCTGTGGGCGGACCTGGTGATCGGGGCGGTACTGGTGCCCGGCGCCAAGGCACCCACCCTCGTCAGCCACGACCTGGTCGGGCGAATGCGTCCGGGATCGGTGCTGGTGGACATCGCCATCGACCAGGGCGGTTGCTTCGCCGACTCCCGGCCCACCACGCACGCCGACCCCACCTTCACCGTGCACGAGTCGGTGTTCTACTGCGTGGCCAACATGCCCGGCGCGGTACCGCACACCTCCACCTACGCGTTGACCAACGTCACGCTGCCCTACGTGTGCGCGCTGGCCGACAAGGGACTGCGGCGGGCGGTGGACGACGATCCGGCGCTGGCCCGAGGAGTCAATGTGCTGGCGGGCTCTGTGGTTCTCGCCGAGGTCGCCAGCGCACACGGCCTTGACCACGTGCCGCTGGCTGAGGCGCTCGGGTGAGCGCGGGCCTGCCGCCCGCGCTGGCCACGGTGATCTCCGGATACCTGGACCACCTCGCGGTGGAGCGCGGCACGTCACCCAACACGCTGGACTCCTACGCCCGCGACCTGCGCCGCTACGGCGCCTACCTGGATTCGCTCGGTATCGCCGGGCTCGCCGAGGTGCGTGAGGAACAGGTGAACGGGTTCCTTGCGGCGCTGCGCGACGGGGCCGGTGGGTACCGGCCGCTGGCCCCGTCCTCCGCGGCGCGGGCACTGGTCGCTGCTCGCGGGTTGCACCGGTTCGCCTGGTGGGAAGGCCTGGTGCCCACCGACGTCGCGGCCGACGTGCACCCCCCGAGCCCGCCCAAGCGGCTGCCCAAAGCGTTGGGAGTGCACGAGGTGCTGCGGCTGCTGGAGGTGTTCTCCCCCGACGGGGGACCCCGTGCGCTACGGGACCGGGCGCTGCTGGAGATGCTCTATTCCACCGGCGCGCGGATCTCCGAAGTGGTCGGGCTTGACCGTGACGACATCGATGTCCCGGCGCGCACCGTGTTGTTGCGTGGCAAGGGTGGCAAGCAGCGACTGGTGCCAGTCGGTCGCCCGGCGCTTGCCGCGCTGGATGCCTATCTGGTTCGCGGCCGCCCGGCCTTGGCCGCCCGGGGCCGGGGCACTCCGGCGGTGTTCCTCAATGCCCGTGGCGCCCAACTGTCTCGGCAGAGTGCCTGGGCGGTGCTGCAGGAGGCTGCCGCTCGGACCGGGATCACCGCTGCGGTGTCACCGCATACTCTGCGGCATTCCTTCGCCACCCACCTGCTGGAGGGCGGCGCGGACGTGCGAGTGGTGCAGGAACTGCTCGGCCACGCCTCGGTGACCACGACACAGGTCTACACACTGGTGACGGTGGACACCCTGCGTGAGGTATATGCAACCGCGCATCCGCGGGCTCGTGGCTGAGGCGCGTTGAAGGTGCTTTCGGCGGCGGAATAGTCTCCCCGAGGATCGCACCATGCTGGAAGGGGTTCCATGTCAACCTGGGCGTCCGCGCAGCCGCCGCTGGCTGTGCCGACCCCGCCGATCTCGTATGACGACGGGGCCGTCGACGACGGGATCGATCCTGCCGGTCGTCGGCACCGCGCGGTGCCGCAGCCACCTCCGCTGGACCGGCACGGGCCGGCTCGGGTGATGGCGATCTGCAACCAGAAGGGCGGCGTGGGCAAGACCACGTCGACGATCAACCTGGGGGCCGCGCTCGCCGAGTACGGTCGCCGGGTGCTGCTGGTCGACTTCGATCCGCAGGGCGCGCTGTCAGTCGGGCTCGGGGTGGCCTCCCATCAACTGGACCGCACCATCTACAACGTGATCATGGGGCAGGGTGTCCCGGTGCAGGACGTGGTGCAGACCACCTCGGTGCCGGGGATGGACCTGCTGCCCAGCAACATCGATCTATCCGCCGCGGAAGTGCAACTGGTGACCGAGGTGGGCCGGGAGCAGACGCTGGGCCGGACCCTGCGGCCGTTGCTACCGCACTATGACTTCATTCTGGTCGACTGCCAGCCGTCGCTGGGGCTGCTCACCATCAATGCGTTGGCGTGCGCTGATGGCGTGGTGATCCCGCTGGAGTGCGAGTTCTTCAGCCTGCGTGGGGTGGCGCTGCTCATCGACACCATCGACAAGGTGCGCGAGCGGCTCAACCCCAAGCTCGCGATAACCGGGATCCTCGCCACCATGTACGACCCGCGTACGCTGCACGCCCGTGAGGTGATGGCCCGAGTAGTGGAGGCTTTCGGCGATACCGTGTTCGACGCTGTGATCAACCGAACGGTCAGGTTCCCGGAGACCACTGTCGCCGGGGAGCCGATCACGCGGTGGGCACCGAAATCCGCCGGGGCAAAGGCCTACCGCACCCTGGCCCGCGAGGTGATCGCGCGATGAGGCCTGCTTGCAGGGTCGAATCATCAACCATGAGACCTGCTTGCAGGGTCGAATCATCAGCTCCGACAGCAGCGCAGGACTTTGTGCCTGATTCTGGGGCGCCAGTGGGGTCCGTTGCGTCCAGTCGCTTCACCGTGCGGCTGGACAACTTCGAGGGGCCGTTCGACCTGCTGCTACAGCTGATATCGCAGCAGCAGATGGACGTGACCGAGGTCGCCTTGCACCGGGTGACCGACGAATTCATCGCGCACATCCGTTTGCTGGGTGACTCTTTCGACCTGGATGAGACCACCGAGTTCCTGGTTGTCGCGGCGACCTTGCTGGATCTCAAGGCGGCGCGGTTGCTGCCATCGGCCCACGTCGAGGACGAGGAGGACCTGGCGCTACTCGAGGTCCGCGACCTGCTGTTCGCGCGGCTGCTGCAGTACCAGGCGTACAAGCAGGTGGCGGCGCTGTTCGCCGAGCTGGAGTCCGGAGCGCTGCGCCGCTACCCGCGATCGGTGGCGCTGGACGAACGATTCGCCGATCTGCTGCCTGAGGTGCTGCTCGGCGTTGACGCTGCCCGCTTCGCCGAGACTGCGGCTGCGGTGTTTCGGTCAAAACCGCCGCCGCCCACGGTGTCGCTGGAGCATCTGCATGCGCCCCGGGTGTCGGTGCAGGAGCACGCTGCCCTGCTGCGTAGCCGGCTGGCCCGCGACGGCCAGGCGAGCTTTCACAGCCTGGTCGCTGACTGTGTGCACACTGCAGAGGTGGTCGCCCGCTTCCTGGCGTTGCTGGATCTGTACCGTGCCGCGGTGGTGGTGTTCGACCAGATCGACCCACTGGGTGACTTGCACATCCGGTGGACGGGTGGCTCCGAGCAGACCGCCGAGGCAGCGTTGGATTCAGACGAGGATGAGGATTACCGGTGAGCGAGTCTGCACCCATCGTGATCTGCGACGGTACTGATGTATCCGGGTCTGCGGACCTGCCCCGGCTGACCAGCGACGGCGAGCTGGACGCCGCCCTGGAAGCGCTGCTGCTGGTCGTCGACTCCCCGGCGGGTGCGGACGTGTTGGCCAGCGCAGTGGATCAGCCGCTACCAAGGGTGGTCGAAGCCTTGCATCGGCTGCGCGACGGTTACGCCGCCGCTGGCCGCGGTATCGACTTGCGTCACGTGGCGCAGGGATGGCGGTTGCACACCCGCGATGTCTATGCAGGGTTCGTGGAACGGCTGTTGCTGGATGGCCAGCGTGCCAAGCTCACCCGGGCCGCTCTGGAGACCCTGGCCGTGGTGGCCTACCGCCAGCCGATCAACCGCTCGCGAGTCGCCGCGGTGCGCGGGGTGAATGTCGACGGGGTGATGCGTACCCTGCTGGCCCGCGGTCTGATAGCCGAATTCGGAGCTGATCCGGAGACCCACGGCACGCTGTACTGCACGACGGAGCTGTTCCTCGAGCGGCTCGGGTTGTCCTCGTTGGACGACCTTCCCCCGATCGCGCCGCTGCTGCCCGACATCGACAGTATCGACGATGTCCCGGCCTGACGTGGAGGCGCAGTCGCTGCCAAGGCTGCACAAGGTGCTCGCCCAGGCCGGGGTGGCCTCCCGGCGTGCTGCCGAGGAGATGATCGCCCGGGGCCAGGTGCAGGTGGATGGGGCTGTGGTGCGTGAGATGGGGGTGCGGGTTGACCCCGAGCAGGCTGTCATCCATGTCGACGGCATGCGGCTGGAGCTGCGCTCTGACGTGGAACATCTGGCGTTGAACAAGCCCCGGGGCGTGCACTCGACGATGTCGGATGACCGCGGCCGGCCCTGTGTGGGTGATTACGTGGCCGACCGAGCCCAGCGCCTGTTCCACGTCGGCCGTCTCGACGCCGACACGGAGGGTCTGCTGCTGCTTACCAACGACGGAGAGCTTGCGCACCGGCTGATGCATCCCTCCTACCGGGTACTCAAGACCTATCTGGCGGAGGTGCCGGGTCCGGTGTCTCGGACCGTGGGCCGGACCTTGCGCGCCGGAGTGGAGTTCGACGACGGCGTGGTGGTGGTGGACGGATTCCGGGTCGTGCAGTCGATGCCGGGCAAGGCACTGGTCGAGATGGTGCTGCACGAGGGCCGCAAGCACGTCGTGCGCCGGTTGCTTGCTGAGGTAGGGCACCCGGTGCAGCGCCTGGTGCGCACCGCGATCGCTGACGTCCGCCTAGGGGAGCAGCGCCCCGGGACGGTTCGGGTGCTGTCCCGCCCCGAAGTTGGCGCCCTCAACCGCGCGGTCGGCCGGTAGCGCTCGCGCCGCCACGGGTTGTGGCGGGCACAATGGAGCCGTCAGCGAGCCGGGAGGTCGGTCGGGGTGCAACAAGGCGACGGATTGCGCGGCGTGGTGGCGGTGGACGGGCCTGCCGGTACCGGGAAGTCCACGGTGGCCCGGCGGCTGGCGGCGTCACTGGGTGCCCAATATTTGGACACCGGCGCGATGTACCGAGCCGCCGCGCTGGGCGTGTTGCGAGCTGGTGTCGACCCCTGCGAGCCGGATGCCGCGTACGAGGTCGTGGCGCGGCGGCACATCGAGGTGGGGACCGACCCGGATCACCCGCGGGTGCTGCTGGACGGCGAGGATGTCGCGGGGGAGATCCGGGGCCCGGCGGTGACCACCGCGGTGAGCCCGATCTCGGCGATGCCCGAGGTACGTCGCCTGCTCGTCGATGAGCAGCGCCGGATCATCTCCGAAGCCACCGCCGGCGGTGGAATTGTCGTCGAGGGGCGTGATATCGGCACCGTGGTAGTACCCGATGCCCCGCTGAAGGTCTATCTCATCGCCGACGCGGCACAGCGGGCTGCCCGGCGGGCAGCGCAGGATGGGATCGAGGATGTGGCTGAGATCCATCGCGACGTCGAGCGCCGCGACCGGTACGACTCCAGCCGGGCGACGTCGCCGCTGCGCGCTGCCGAGGATGCTGTCGAGGTGGACACCACCGCGCTGGACGTCGACGCCGTCGTGGGCCGGCTTCAGGAACTGGTGATCGACCGCGGGCTGGTCGCCATGGTCGTGTGGGGACGGCAGTGACTCCCGACGTGCCTGAGGGCACTTGGTTGTGGTTGCGGGACCTGACGCGCTGGATCGGAACCTGGTGTTTTTTCGTCAGTTACCGGCTACACGTGCGCTACCGGAATCGGATGCCGGCCAGCGGCCCCGTCGTGGTGGTGGCCAACCACAGTGCGATAGTCGACGGCCCGCTGCTGTATGGGGTGCTGGGACGGCCCACTTCGTTCCTGATCAAGCAGGAGATGTTCCGCGGCCCGCTGGGCTGGATGCTGCCGCGGATTGGTCAGCTGGCCGTGCGCCGCGGTGAGGTCGACCGTGCGCCGCTGCTCACCGCTGTCCGGCTACTGCGGCACGGCGGTGTGGTGGTGGTGTTTCCGGAAGGCACCCGGGGGGAGGGTGACGTGGACAACGCGCACCAGGGCGCCGTATGGCTGGCTCGCACCGGTGGGGCGAGGCTGCAGCCGGTGGTGATCCGCGGGACCCGGCGGCCGCCTCGGAGCAACCGGCGGTTCCGGCCGCGCGTCGACGTCCTGTTCGGCGAGCCCTTCGCGGTGCCCCCAGGCCGGGGGCGAGCGGCACTGGTCGCCGCCACCAATGAGATGAGAGACCGGCTGGTAACGCTGGTCGCCGAGCTGGACCGGATTCGCGGCCTCGGCCTGCCGCGCGCGATACGGCCGAAGGGGGCGTGATGAGTAGTTCTGTGCGCGGTGATGGCACCTGGTCCGATGAAGCCGAGTGGGCGGCACTAGGAGACGTCAAGGGGACCGACGCCGAGCCGGATGTGGCACTCGAACAGCCCGTGCTGGCGGTGGTGGGTCGTCCCAACGTGGGCAAGTCGACGCTGGTCAACCGGATCCTGGGACGCCGCGAGGCGGTGGTGCAGGACGTGCCGGGAGTGACCAGGGATCGGGTGGCCTACGACGCGTTGTGGAACGGGCGCCGGTTCACCGTGGTGGACACCGGAGGGTGGCAGCCCGACGCGCGTGGCCTGCAGGCCGCGGTGGCCGGGCAGGCCGAGCTGGCGATGCGCACTGCCGATGCGGTGCTGCTGGTGGTCGACGCCACGGTGGGGGCCACCGCGGCGGAGGAGGCGGTGGCTCGGGTGCTGCGCCGCTCGTCCACTCCTGTTGTGCTCGCCGCGACCAAGGTGGATGACGAGCGCGCGGTCGCCGACACCGCGGCACTGTGGTCGTTGGGGTTGGGCGAACCGCACCCGGTGAGCGGGTTGCACGGTCGCGGTACCGGCGATCTACTCGACGCGGTGCTGGCGGCGTTGCCCCCCTCGCCGCGGGACGTCCCAGGCCGGGTGGCGGGGCCTCGCCGGGTCGCGCTGGTCGGCAAACCCAACGTGGGTAAGTCAAGCCTGCTCAACCGTTTGGTGGGTGAGCAGCGGTCGGTGGTGCACGACGTTCCGGGCACCACTGTGGACCCGGTGGACTCGTTGGTGGAACTCGACGGCGAGGTGTGGCGGTTCGTGGACACCGCTGGCCTGCGCAAGCGGGTGCGCACGGCCAGTGGCACCGAATACTTCGCCTCACTGCGCACTCAGGCGGCGATCGAGGCCGCCGAGGTGGTGGTGATGCTCATCGACGCCAGCGAACCGATCACCGAGCAGGACCAGCGGGTGATCGCCTCAGTGGCGGAGTCCGGCCGAGCGCTGGTGCTGGCGTTCAACAAGTGGGACCTGGTCGACTCGGATCGACGCCAGGAACTGATCCGGGAGCTGGACCGGGACCTGGCTCGGGTGCGCTGGGCGGAGCGACTGAACATCTCCGCACTCACCGGCAGATCGGTGAGCAAGCTTGCCCCGTTCCTGCGCACCGCCCTGGAGTCCTGGGACCGGCGG
>DASQVB010000320.1:0-3432 GCA_035640975.1 Pseudonocardiaceae bacterium | reverse complement strand
TGGCTTTCTTAATTAGTGCCCTCGCGAGAGCAACCCGGGTCGAGCGGGGTCGCTTGATAGAAGCATGGACACCCCCACGCATGGTTGCGCGCCGCTCGATCGCCATCGATTCGGTCGAGAGGAGCCTGCACTGTTGTTCGGCGGCATGGACACTCACAAAGACACCCTCGCAGTTGGAGCATCGGCTCGGACAGGCAGGGTTGATGCGTGGTCGTTCTGTAACCATCAGCGGCGAGATTGGCTTTGCCCTGTCACGGATGAAGATCACCCGAGGATTCTGCATCGATGCGTGTGCGTTGGAGATCCTCCGCGGCACAGCAGCGGCAACGTCCGGATAAAACGACCCTTCGCTCAAGACACACCTATGGGGTGATCCGCGCCCACTGGGCTGAGTCTGCAGCGCGGTCGTAGATCGGCTCGATGCGAGGTGGCGTGCAAGGCACGCTTCGTGGACCCCCTGCCTCGCGGCCGGACGTGTCTCGGGTCAGCTTCGGACGTACGTGATCACCGCAACATGGCTGCGCCTGTTCTCCCTGCCCACCGTATCGACGCAGCAGCACGAACAAATCACCACCGCGACGGTGAGCACAAACCAGCACCTCCACAATGTGGACCGTTCCCGATCTTGTAGACAGTCGGTCAAAGGCCGCCGCTGAGAGCAGGCGGAGGAACCGTCTTGGCGACACGCCGACACTTCACCCAGGAATATCAGGATCAAGCCGTTAGTCTCGTGCGCGATTCGGGCCGGACAATTCGCGATGTGGCGAAAAGTATCGGCGTCCACGAGATAACGTTAGGCAAGTGGGTGAACAAAGCCAAAGACAACGAGTCCGGTCAGGACAAGGGCCTGTCCGAGACCGAGCGGGCCGAGCTGGAACGGCTCCGCAAGGAAAACGCTGTTTTGAAGATGGAGCGTGATTTCGCGAAAAAAGTTGCGGCCTGGTTCGCGAAGGAACAGCCGTGAAGTACGCGGCGATCGCGGACTGGGCTGACGAAAAACAGTACTCGGTCACGTTCATGTGCGACCAGCTCGGCGTGGTCCGCCAAGGCTACTACCGGTGGCGCTCTCAGGGCCCCTGTGCGCGTGAGCGCACCGACGCCGAGCTCACCGAACAGATCCTGGCCATCCACACCGAGTTGCGCGGGCGTCCCGGCGTGCGCCGGGTCTGGGCTGAGCTCGTCACCCGCGGGGTACGGGTCGGACCAAAGCGGGTCTGGCGGCTGATGCGCGCTGCTGGCCTGCGCGGACGCCACCCGCGAGCCTGGAAGAAAACCACCATCGCAGGCCAGCGTCCCGTCGATGCGCCAGACCTGATCGGGCAGGACTTCAGTGCCGCGGTGGCCAACACTCGGTGGTGTGGCGACATCACCTATGTGCGCACCGTCGAGGGCTGGGTCTACACCGCGACCGTGATCGACCTGCATTCCCGCAAGGTGGTCGGCTACGCCGTGGCCGACCACCTGCGGACCAGTCTGATCATCGAGGCTCTCGCCGCTGCGCTGCTCACCCGTCGACCCCCAGCAGGTGTAATCTTCCACAGTGACCGCGGCTGCCAATATACCTCGAAGGAATTCGCTGACTTCTGCACCATCAATGGCGTGCGCCGCTCCATGGGTCGACGCGCCACTTGCTACGACAATGCCGTCGCAGAATCATTCTTCGCCACCTACAAAAAAGAACTCATCCACACCCGCCCGTGGAGCGACCTCCCCGAGGTCCAACAACACACATTCCTGTGGATCGAAGGCTACTACAACCGCCGGCGACGACACTCCACCCTCAACTACTTGACACCACTGGAATACGAACTAGTACTCCAGCCGTAGATCGTGATCACGTGAGTTGAGCTTCTTGGCGGCGGTAATGGCAGGCGCGGGCTTGGTGTTGGTGGTGGCGTCGCCAGCGTGACCAAGCGTGCGGGTCGGTGAGCCGGCGGGCGGGTTCGGTGATCAGTGTGGTGAACAGGTGTCGGATCTCGTTGCAGGTCAAGGCGATCAGACCGTCGGGTGGTGGATGCTGGGCGCGTTGGGTTGCGGCGATGACCGCGAGCAGAGCGTGGGCGAGCATGGCCAGTAGGGTCCAGCGCCGCCAGGCCCGCCAGCGACGGACCTGGTGCTCATCGAGCCCGGCCAGGCCTTTGCTGGCCTGGAAACTCTCCTCGATGGTCCATCGCCGACCGGCGACACCGACCAGTTCGCCGAGCCGGACCAGGGTCGGGCTGTAGCAGCGGTAGAAGGCGAGTTCGCCGTGGCGGGGGTGGCGACGGATGAGCAGCCAGTGGTGGCCTGAGTCGGCGGTCAGGGTGATCCAGGCCCAGTCGTAGTAGCGGTGGCCCTTGGCGCCCCGACCGGCTGACAGCCGCGCCCAGGCTCCCTTGGGCACGCTGGCGGCGAGCCTGTCGGCGCGCATCGGGCCGGCTGCGGTGGACAGGCGGCGGTCGCAGCCGATGGCCAGCACATATCCGACCTGGCGGGCTTCCAGTTCGGCGCGCAGGGCGGGATCGGCGCCATAGACTTCATCGCCAGTTGCCCACCGCGCCGGCACCCCGGCGTCTAGCGCGCGGGCGATCATCGCGCGGGCCAGCTGTGGTTTGGTCGCGAACTCGACGTCTTCGGGTACTCCGGCCCCAGCGCACCGGGCCGGGTCGGTGGCCCAGGATTTCGGCAGGTACAGCTCACGGTCGATCATCGCGTGCCCGGCTTGGCCGGCGTAGGTCAGATACACCGCGACCTGGGCATTCTCGACCCGACCCGCGGTACCGGTGTACTGGCGCTGGGCCCCGACCGTGCGACTGCCCTTCTTTACATCACCGGTCTCATCGACTACCAACACGCCCGTCGGATCACCCAAGTGATCCACGACGTAGTCACACAGGTCATCGCGCACCCCATCGGTATCCCATACCGCGCGGCTGAGCAGATGCTGCATCCCATCCGGCGTCGCATCGCCAGCGTGCTCGCCGATCGTCCAGCAATTCTTGCGTGGCAGGTCAGCCAACAACCCCAGGACAAACCCCCGAACCCGTCGCCGAGGCTCCACCCGCCCAAACCGCCCCGCTACCCGTGCGAGTAGCTCATCCAACAACGCCTGCCATTGGCCAGGCTCTACGCTATGGCCCGCGACCACCGCAAGACCGTCTGACGTCCACACAACCGACGATGATCAAGCGGTGGCCGTCCTGTATCCGGGACCGACACGCTGCAAGATCACGATCTACGACTGGAGTACTAGCCCGGGTCTCCCCTTTTGAACAGTGCGTCGCGGCCAGTGAACCGCATCTTGCACATCACTTGCATCAATGGTATTCTTTGTTTGTGAGTCGATGACACATTGGGATACAGTAGCGGGAAGGAGCGCGCGGTTGTATCGAATGTTAATTCGTTGGCTCAAGTATCGGGTGCGCAAAAAACTGGCCGAGGATGCCGGCGATT
>DASQVB010000319.1:0-3212 GCA_035640975.1 Pseudonocardiaceae bacterium | reverse complement strand
ATGTTCTACCCGGCCGCTGTCGCCGCCAATGAGCTTCATCCGAACGCCAGGCAGCCGGACGTTGAAGACCCGGCTGTTGGCTGTGTTTGTCAACCACAGTCGGAGCACCTCACCCGCTCGCGCGGTCACCGTCAGGTCGGTTTGGCCACCGATGAGCAGCAGGTTGCCGTACCGGCCCATGGCGGCGTAGTTGGTCTCCGCGACTGAGAAGGCGGCGATCTTGCCGTCTTCCAGCAGCACATCATCCAGGGTCAGTACAACGTCGCGGTTGGCCGCTGGCCAGTAACCCGGTTCGGTGGGCTTGACGATGATGTTGCCGTAGAGGCCCATCTCCTGGGTGTAGTCCTCGCGGATGTGCGGGTGGTACCAGTACAGGCCGGGGTCGGGGAATTGGAGGCGGTAGGTGAAGCTGCCCCCGATCGGGATCGGCTGCTGGGTCTCGTGCGGCACGCCGTCGTACTTGTTCTCCAGCCGCAGCCCGTGCCAGTGCACGGTGGTGTCCAGGTCGCCGTAGTTGGTGACATTGACGATGACTTCCGATCCCTGTTGGACGTGGAGGGTGGGGCCGGGGATCGAGCCGTTGTAGCCGAGCATTCGAACGGTGCTGTCGTGAAGCCGTTTGGCTACCGGTGCAACGTGAAGGTTAACCGTGTCCCCGTCGGCAAGCTCGAGGATTTGGGGTGCCGCGGCCTCGGGGAGGCCTGTGGGATCGGTCGGGAATGACTGGTCCAGGACCGGCGGTGTTTCGGGCTGGTGGTGCATGTTCGTTTCCTCTTCTGCTCGAAGGGCCAACTGAAACTCAGGCTCCTGCTGGGCCTGAGCCCTGGTGAGCCCGGCCGTATTGTTGATGGTTAGACGGCGGCGTCGCGGTACGCGGGCCGGGCGTTCACCGTCCAGGTGGCGATGCGGTTGGAGCGGTTGAAGAGCCAGATCCCGAGCCAGGCGACTCCGACGGCGAGGACGGCGAGACCGAGGTCGAGCACCGCCTCGGGAACGAAGGCTCGTAGCGCGATTGGTACGGCGCCGATTGCGTACAGGACGAGCGGCGCCGCGGGGACCTCCCGGGTGCGGAGCATGGCGGTGACGAAGGCAAGGGTGCCGAGCAGGAACAGGATGGATGCCGCGGTCAATGCGATACCCAGCGAGCCGGCCCGGAGCGCCGCAACGGTCTCGGCTGGGAGGTCCCTGAAAACGAGATTGATCACGAACTCCACGCCGACCAGCGCTGACAGGGCGAACGCGTTCAGCAGGTAGGCGACGAGGCCGAAGATGCCGGTGCGGCGACCAAAGGCGAAATAGAGGGCGGTGACGAGGGCCAGCGCCAGGATCTGTGCGACTGGAGCGATCAGCTGGGTGAAGGCGGAGGTCGGGATGACTTCGGCGCGCTTGGCGGCGTTGATGAGCAGTACGGCGGCGCTTCCGCAGCCTGAGGCTGCAGCGATGCGGTAGAGCGTCGCGGGGATGGGATGGGACATGGCTTCCTCCAATTGGTTCGATTGATACAGCTCCAGGCCAACGGCCGAGGGGCTGGTGGAACACGAAACTCAAGATGTCAGGCGGTGGTGGGAACACCAGGCCGTGTTGCGGCGGCTAGGCGATGGCGTCCTGGTCGGCGGGCCGCGTGTCTGGGTCTTGATCTTGCTACGCCTAGGATGCTGCCACCCTGCCTAGGTGCCTCACGTCCGTAACGCTGTGGCTTCGCCTAGTAGGCCTTGGGTCGCTAGTCACGGATTCGCACCGTAGTCCCTAACTCCCGACTTGCTCCGCAACCATTCCCCCGGTGATGGCCGAGGGCTTGAAGCCTTTGACGACCAGATAGACGCCCAGCGAAAACTCCCACAGCGCGATTGGGAGTGCGGCGATCGCTGACAGCGCGGACACCTGTTCTTTGAGACCGAACAATGTGGCGGCAGCGGAAGCAACAAGAAGCGGCGCTCCGATCAGCCCGACCAGCGGAATGATCCGGGGCACGAGGCGGGACCGGTACAGCAGGGAGCCCAGCAGCAGAGCGTTCACGGCCGGCAGGAAGCCTTGTCCGAGGAGCGTCGTCCAGTTATGCAGGGCGATCAGCGCCTGGCCGGTGACCAGTGCATCCGGCCCGGCTCCGGCCTGCCGCAGGGTCACCACGGACAGGACGCTCACCACGCCAGCGAAGATGGCGGCGGCTTCCAGGACCCGCGCGCCGATGAAGCCCATCGCGACCGCTTCGTTCTGCCTTTTGACCACCGGATACAGGACGACGGCGGTGCCGATGCAGGCGAGGGCCACGATGATCTCCAGGACGCCGCTGAAGATTACGGGGGTATCCGGGCCGGGGCCGACGATGTAGTTCGGATCGTTCCGCACTGGGCCGTAGAGGGTGAGGGTCGGGATCGAGATGAAGGTGATCAGGTAGATCACACCGGCGACGAGCGCGCTCTTCCTCAATGAGTCCATCGGGACTCGTCTCGTTGCTGCTTGGGCGATGATGGTCATGTCGTTCTCCTTGTGTGGATCGCTGAGCGCCTATCGAGGTGTGATGGTGGGTACGCGTCGGGCTCGTCGGGGTCGACCTGAGCGATCGAGAGCAGCGGTATGCCGACGTCGCGCACTTTGTGGAGCAGGCCGTGAAGAGCTGCCTGGTCGACTACCGGGCCAGAGATGACGGTGGTGCCGTCGCTGTGGTTGGTGAGGCTCAGCCCGTCGAACCAGGCGGCCCATCGGGAGTCGAGGTGCCCCTTGAGGCGGATCTCGTACCAGCCGGCCCCGTTGTGGGTGCCGGTCGATGTGTCGCTCACGGCGCTCCTTCCGATGGTGCATGTCCCTGATCTCCGCGGGGTTGCGGACGTTTCGGTGGCTTGATCGAAAGGTAGAAGGAGATGTGATGAGGACGCATCGGCACATGTGTTGATTGAGGTGATGATGTTGCCCGAGGTCGGCCAGCCGCGAGTAGCTGGTCACCCCGAGCGCCAGCAGCGCCGGCAGCACGGAGAGGGCGAACGTCAAGAAGGTGTCGCCCACCCGGTCCAGCTGCGCCACCAAGGCCAGCACGACGGTGGCGCCGCGGACCGCAAAGAGGAACAGCATGCTGCGGCCGTTGGCTTCGGCGATGGTCGAGGTGCGAGCGGACTGCAATGTGTAGCGCTCGGTGGTCAACGCCGACATCAGTGCCGGGTTGGGTCGGTGGGGTCGGCCAGGCCAGTTGCGTTCATCTGATGCTCCTTTGGCAGGCA
>DASQVB010000318.1:0-7618 GCA_035640975.1 Pseudonocardiaceae bacterium | reverse complement strand
CCAAAGGTCGCAGGACGAGGCAGACCCCCGGAATACGACTGGTGGGATCTCTGCAAGATTCGGCGTCGATACCAACGAGCACTCGGAAATCGGCACAGCCAGCATGGGGCCTTATGCGCTGGCGCGCTGTCAGGGGATGACGACCTGAGCGACGCCTTGAAGCTGGTGTAGTCGGTAGGTCTGCAGCACCCCGCTTGGACCGGGCGGCGCTACGAACGCACCTGAGCGATCGATCGTCTCGATGCCCAGGGTGGGAAAGGTGACCTCGTCCCCGACGCGGACCCTGATCTCGGTACCAAAAACGTAAAGGCGCGGACGAGAACATCGACCACGATCTTCAGTGTGACCGTGACAATCTCGCCCAGCGGGTGTCCTCCCAAGCGATCTCCGCGCCACTGAAGCTGAGGTCAAACTCTGTGTCTGCTATTCAAGGCTCCCAGGGGCAGGCATCCGGCGATGCGTTGAGCACCGTCAGACGAGCAGGCCCGCGCCGGCCAGCTCCGAGCGGAGCGACTCCGCGGACGTGAAGTGGAGGGTGGCGATGCCCATCCGACGGGCACCGTCGACGTTGGACTGCGAGTCATCGACGAACAGCACGTCCGCCGGAGCCGCGCCCAGCACCACCAGCGCGGCAGCGTAGGCGGCCGGGGACGGCTTGGTGGCCCGGGTGGTGGCGCTGAACAGGGGTAGCGCGATCCGAGTGTGCACCGCGGGCAGCACCAGCGGTAGGGTGTCGCGCAGCAGCGCGTCGTTGTTCGTCAGCAGGGAGCGGGTCACGCCCGGTGCGACGTCGTCAATGACAGCGAGCACCTGATCGTCCGGAGTAAACGCCGAGGCCCATAGCCGGGCAAGCTCAAGGTCGTCGCATTCCAGTCCCAGCTGCTCGCGCAGCACACCTCGGATGCCGGCAGCATCCAGCTCACCGCGGTCACACCGGTCCACGATGCCCGAGCCGTAAAGCCGTTCGTCGACCTCGGCGGTATCCAGGCCCGACACGGCGGAGAGGCGCTCAAGCCGCGCCGCCGAGTTGAACCCGCACAAGACGCCCGCCAAGTCCAGCAGGAGATGCCGCACCGCCACGCGGAAAACCGTAGTCTTTAGGTCTGTGGCAGCGGTAGCGCTGCCACTCCCGGCGGCTAGGGCGTGTCTTCCTCGTGAGAGTCGCTGTTGGGATCGTCGGACCGCTCGCCGCTGCTGTCGCACAGCGAGGTGGCCTGCGCGCTGGTCACCAACCGGCTATCCGCGCCTTGCCCGCTCTACAGTGTCGCTGATTGGCCCTCCTCAGCACGGTCGCCGAGCTGCTCGCCATCCCAGCTGGGCTGGGCCCTCGAAGGCGCAAGCCTAAGTAACCGAGCAGGTACCCCGGACGCTCCCGCTGGCTGCGGTGAAAAGCTTCACGTCCTCGGCGCCGCGTGACTGCACCTGAATCTGACCACAGGTCAGTTCGCGAGGCGGACGGCGGCGACGCGTGCCAGTTCAGTGCGGTCCACGGGAAGCTCCTCGACCGGCAAGCCGTCGCCCATGTAGGACGCGAGGCGTTGGGGCAATCTGCCAATCGTGGCCGTCGGCAAAGGTATACGTGAACTGCCGGTTCTTAGGTTGGGGGACCGGTTGCCGATTCCAACCTCGGAGGTTCAGGACCCCATCGGGTTCGGCACGACGGCCGGACTGAGGTACCACACGTGCCGGCCGGGTCGACACCCAACCAGCAGTCGGTTTCTCATATTCCCGGCCCGGATCTAGACGCGGTTCAGGTCGCGACCGCTCGGTGCACGCGCTCCACCATCAGGTGCTGACGGACGCCGTACGGCCGATAGCTCGAGGCGGCCCCCGCGGCCCCGTACGCGGCCCATCCAGACCCGTCGCGCAGTGGGCGGATCCAGTAAGCAGGGTACTTAATAAGGGCATCGAAGGCGATGCTCGAGGCAGAACTCGCAATACCACGTGTCGGATCGTCTCCAGCGAGGTGAGACGGCTAACGTCACAGACTGCCACTGCAGTATGGCTCAGTAGAGCATGAGCACCGCCCGGTCACATCAGGTTAAACGCATCTACTGCTGGTCCGACGTGGCGCCCCGGCAGTGGTGCCCCCGGCAGGATTCGAACCTGCGCTTTCGCCTCCGGAGGCCGGAAACCGCCCTGCACTATGGCGTCTCTGGTGTCCCCCCAGGGCTTTCGCCAGATCATCGATCTCTGCGGTGGATACAGTGTCGTGTAGTTGAATCCACGATTGATTCCACGCAGCACCGCAACACGGCCATCGGTGCCCCACCTGATTACGGTGGTGATGGCCCGCTTGAAGGCAGCAACACCGGTACGGGTTGCTCTCGGCGCAGCGCGATGGCGAGTGCCTGATGTAGTAGGCCTGTAGTTGTGTCGGTGGTTGACTGGACCTACGGCACGCAGCACATGTGGGACAACGACAAGGTGTCACCGCGGAGATTGATGAGGCGATCAATGACATTGATGCTGAGCGCTGACCAACCGTGCTCCCGCGAGTCCGCTGGATAAAGCTGGTCACGACGTCCGCCGCCGCAGCTGGTGCTCACAAAGGCCCGGGACGTCAACCTCATCCAGCGACGTGACGACAAGATCGGCGTTCGCGGCTTTCAGAAGCGCCTCGTCATCGGCTCGGGCCACACCTAACGCGGCCATGCCACCGGCCTTGGCTGCCTGCACGCCGCTGGTTGCGTCTTCGACAACGAAGCAGTGTTCCGGGGCGACGCCCAGCTCGGTGGCTCCGGTCAGAAAGATTTCCGGGTGGGGTTTGCCCTGGGCGAAGTCGCGTCCAGAGATATCGACGTCGAAAAACTCCAGCAGGCTCAGACCGGGCCGCAGGAAGTCGTAGTGCCGGCCCTGTTCCGCGGCGAAGGTGTCGAGGCGGATCTGGCGAAGAAACAGCCCAGCATTCTTCGACGAAGATGCCGCCGCCACGCGGATACCCGCGTTGCGCACGGCCAGCACGAAACGCAACGCGTCGGGATAAGCCTCGAACTCGCCGGCTTCAATGAGTTTGATCACCATGGTCTGCTTGTTCGCGGCGTAGGTCTCCACTCGCTCGGCGGCGTCGGGAACATCGAAGTACTCCAGAGCTGCCAGGGCCCCGCTCATTCGGGGTTTACCCGACATCATTTGCTGGTAGACGTGCGGCGTAAAGCGCTCCTTGGACCACGAGGTTCGGTCAGCGATGTCGGCCCAGTCGCTTTCCATTAGCTCACGCAGTGAGTCCTTCCACGCCCGTTCGTGCGGGGAGTCGACCAGCACGCCGTCCACGTCGAAGATCGCTCCCTCAAAGCCTTGTGTCGGCACGATTGCTCCCTTCCCCGGTGCGGTCTGAATCCTTCGAGAGATCGGCACGCCGGCACAGCGGTGCTACCCACTCCTGTCCGGCGGTCAGCTCTCGAACCTCGTCACCGATGCCGATCCGGACCGGCCGGCTGAAGCCTTCAGCAAGGGCGTGCACCGTCAGCTCATCACCGGAGATGCTGACCCTGATCGACGTACCGCGGAACTGCATCGCGAACGCGAGCCCATCGAGCCGGTCGGTGAGCGTCGGGTTGAAGTGCAGGACCCCATTGCGCACGCTAGCGCCGACGTAGCCGCGCTGCAGGAGATCCAAAGTCCCGGACATGACGCCCATGTGGATGCCCTCTTTGGTGGTGCCGCCCTGCACGTCACCCATGTCGCTCTCCAGGGCGACAAGGAAGCGCTTCCAGGAGCTCTCCGGGTTCAGGTCACTGAGCACGGCGGCGTGCGTGACCAGGCTCAGGGTCGAACCGTGGGAGGTGCGCTGGTCGTAGTAGGCGATGGTTCGCCGGGCGAGGTCGGGATCGTAGTAGTATCCGAGTCTTTCGAGCAGCTCGCGAAGTTCGTCGGCGGAGAACAGGAAAAATAGCATCACTGCGTCAGCCTGCTTAGCCAGCTGGTAGCGGTTAGGGTCGTCGCCTTCGGCCTTGAGGATGCGGTCCAGGCGCCCGATATTGGCGTGCTTCGCGCGGTAGCGTTCCCAATCCAGCTCCTCAAGATCGGCGTAGCCCTCGAACTGGCTGACGATGTGCTCCGCATGGAACGGGATGAACATCTTTCGGCTCATCTCATTCCACGTACGCAGCTCGTCATCGGTCAGCCCGAGGCGCGTCCGTAGTGCAGCGCGACGGCTCGCCGGTAGCAGGCCGAGCACCCGCGGCGCAGTGTCAGCGATCCAAGCCACCATCAGGTTGGTGTAGGCGTTGTTGCGCAGCCCACCTGTCTCGGCGCCGGAGTAGCGCTCGTGGAATTCATCCGGACCCATCACCCCGTGGATCTCGTAGCGATCCCGCTCAGGGTTGTAGTGTGCGATTGAAGCCCAGAAGCGCGCGATCTCGAGCATGAGCTCGGCACCGTAGTCGCGGAGAAACGCCAGGTCGTCGGTTGCCTGATAGTACTGCCAGACGTTGTAGAAGATCGCCGCATTGACGTGGCGCTGGTGATGGCTGTGGTCGGGATCCCACTGCCCGGACACCGGATTGAGGTGGACGACTTGCGTCTCCTCCGAACCGTCACTACCGCTCTGCCACGGGAACATCGCACCTCGGTAACCGGCCTCCCGCGCCGCGGCCCGCGCCTCGGCAAGGCGGCGGTAGCGGTACATCAACAGCCCTCGCGTGATCTCGGGCAGCCGGAAGTTGAGGTAGGGATAGACATAGAGCTCGTCCCAGAACACGTGCCCCCGGTAGGCCTCCCCGTTGAGCCCGCGAGCCGGAACGCCCGCGTCGTGCCGGGCAGTGTGCCGCGAGCACACCTGCAGCACATGGGAGATGTGGAAGCGCAGCAGCAACTGCACGCGGGGTTCGTGTGGCAGCTGGATGTCACCAACGTCCCACAGCTCGGTCCACGCTGACTCGTGCTCGGTCAGCGCCGCAGCGAAGTTCGGGTACCGCGCGACATGCTTCCCCACAGCGACCAGAGTTTCGGAGATTGCGTTGTCGTGCGAGGTGAACAGGGAGACCATCTTCTCCACACGAATCGAGTTGCCCTGCTCGACATCGAAGGCGAGGACCTGCTGGATGTAGTCCTCCATCTGATAAAGGCTGCGGGCGACATCCAACGATTGCTCAACCTCACCGCCACGGAAAACGCGAGTGCGCGCAGCTTCGGCAATGTAAATGTTCGACTGCCGGGTCTGCACCTTCAGGGCAATGATCTCCGGGCCAAACGTGCGCGGAGACCACGGGTTGAGGTGCCGCCCCTCAAGATCGCGGTAGCGGGCAACCATATGGTTCGTCATGCGGCCATCGAGCCCAGAGATCACTTCCACCCGGCCGGACCAATTATCCGGGGTCACCGTCCACTCGATACCAGCCAAGTGACTATTTGCCATGCTCACGAAGCGGCGGCTGCGCAGGGTCATCTCGCGGCCGGCGCGGTCACGGAACTGGACCTCACGCCCCACCATGGCATTGCGGATATCATAGGAATGGCGATAGGAGAGCACCTCGACGGTATCGATCCGGATCGCCTCTTCGCCCTCGATTCTTAGCTTAAGCAACAACCAGTTGGGCAGGTTGACCAGGTCCTCGTTGAGGACCGGGCGACCGCCCAGAATGGTGGTTTCCCGGTTGAAGCAGCCGTGGGCGTAGGTGCCCGGGTAATGGACCGCGTTCGCGTCCTCCCACTCAGCCGCTCCCCGGGTAGCGAAATAGCCGTTACCGGTCGAGGTCAGGGCCTCACGCAAACCTTCCCGCGTGGGGTCGAAGCCCTGGTAAACGAGCGTGAAGTCCGGCACCGGTCCCTCCCGAAGGTTTGCGCGTGTCAGTCTTGGATGAGGGCGGCGAGCGTGTTGAGAAGTTGCTCCACCTCAACAGTCGATTGCAAGACGAAGTCGGCCGCGGTGGCTCGGTTTGCCACCTCTGGATCATCCGGGTTGGCCACGATGATACCGACGCCCCGTCCGGCCAGTGCCCGGAAGGCGTCCTCGTCGGTGATGTCGTCCCCGAGGTACAGCGGCACGACATCGTCGGTGTCGAGATCAAGCGTCTGCAGTAGATGCAAAACGGCCTTGCCCTTATGCCAGTCAATTTTCGGCTGGAGCTCGTACACCATTTTCCCGGGTGTGACCTTCAGCCGCTCCAGGGACTCCTCCAGCAGCTTGTTCACCAGTGCGGTGACCTTGGCGTGGTGCTCGGGATCAGCGAGCCGGTAGTGGACCGCGACCGACGCTCGCTTCGGCTCCACCACCGCACCTGGAATTGATCCGACCTCGGCGCGAAGGCGGTCGGTGGTCTCGGAAATCAGTTCTTCGAAGCCGGTCGCCGCATCGTGGGTGATGGTGCCCTCCTGCGGAGTCCAGATGTCGAAGCCGTGGCTGCCGGCTACCACGAGGGTGTCGATGCCCATCAACTGCTGCACGACGGGTCGGTCGCGACCGCTGACCACGCACACCACGCAGTGCTGCGCCAGGGCCTGGACCGCTTCCCGCATGTCGTCGGACATGACTGCGTCCTCTGGCCGATCGACGATCGGGGTCAACACGCCGTCGTAGTCAAGGAACACGGCCGGTCGGCGACCGGCCAGCCTTGCGCCGAACTCCTCGCCATCGCGCAGCGCGTTGGGCAGCTCCCCAACGGTCGACGCCTGCGTCATCATGGTCGTCGGCGCGACGGCGTATGTGCAATCCCGGCCGGCATACCGAACCTACCTCGCGTGGGGAGTTACCCACCTCATGTAGCGGGAATCCGCGGTGAGCAGATCACGACGCTAACACGTGGTTGGGTCCAGGTCTTGCTAAGTTGCTGTACGACACCGGACGGGCGGTCCTGCTACCGGTGGTAGCCGCCTCGGGCTTCTGTTTGGGTTGGACACTGATCAACGGGGCAGTGTTGGCCTTTCGTGAGACATTTGGGAGGGGCCGCTGGGGTTGCACGGTGGGCGCCTGGCTCGCGGCAAGCTGGCCGACCGATTGGTCGCATCCGGCTGATGGTGTTCGCCGCGGTGCTGTTGCTGCTCAGCGCACCGGCCCGCGGGAGCCGAGACACGACTGGTGGTGTCCACGTGCCCGGTTTAGCGGGTATGTACTGGGCATGGGTGACTCGGGGACGCGCGGGCGTGACAGCCAGCGTGAGTACGAGACACACGGCCAGCCAAGCGATCCTCCACGCGAGCTCGCAGAGCTCGAGTTGTGCCTGCACCGCTGCGCTCGGTCCGGATGGTGATGTGCATGTTTGTTGTCGTCGGGGAGGCGCTTGTCGACCTGGTTGGCCAGCGCGGAGGTCGGACGTTCGTCGCCCATCCGGGCGGCAGCCCGGCTAACGTCGCGCTCGGTCTTGCACGGCTGGGTGTTCCGGTGACGCTCATGACGCGCCTCGGGCCCGACGTGCTCGGTGAGATGATCTTTGAGCATCTGCGGGCCAGTGGCGTCCGTGTTAACGGAGGTCCCGCTCAGGGCATGCCGACCAGCCTCGCCATTGCGACGCTCGCCGCGGGCGTCGCGTCGTACGATTTCCGGATCGAATGGGACATGCCCGCCCTCGCGCCCCTGCCGATCGAGACCCGCTGCCTACACACCGGTTCGCTGGCGACGGCGCTGGCGCCCGGCAACGCGAACGTCATGGACCTGGTCGAGCGGGAGCGCACGAGGGGT
>DASQVB010000317.1:0-17024 GCA_035640975.1 Pseudonocardiaceae bacterium | reverse complement strand
TTCGGCGAGGGTGGCGGTGTGGCGCTCGGGATGTACAACTACCGCAAATCCATCGAGGACTTCGCCCGGGCATCACTGCGCTATGGACTGGCCCGTCAGTATCCGGTCTATCTGTCGACCAAGAACACGATCCTCAAGGCGTATGACGGCATGTTCAAAGACGTGTTCGCTGAAATCTACGAGTCTGAGTTCAAAGCGGATTTCGAGGCGAGCGGCCTTACTTATGAGCATCGGTTGATAGATGACATGGTGGCCGCGGCGTTGAAGTGGGCCGGCGGCTACGTCTGGGCCTGCAAGAACTATGACGGCGACGTGCAGTCCGACACCGTGGCCCAGGGCTTCGGCTCGTTGGGGCTGATGACCAGCGTACTGATGACTCCAGACGGCCAGATCGTTGAGGCGGAGGCCGCGCACGGCACCGTCACCCGGCACTTCCGGCAGCATCAGCAGGGCAAGCCGACATCGACCAACCCGATCGCGTCGATCTTCGCGTGGACCGGGGGTCTTCGTCACCGCGGCACGCTGGACGCGACCCCGGAGGTCACCCGTTTCGCTGAGACCTTGCAGCAGGTCTGCATCGACACCGTCGAGAGCGGCAAGATGACCAAGGACCTGGCGTTGCTGGTGGGTCCGGAGAGCCCGTTCCTGACCACCGAGGACTTCCTTGGGGAGCTTGACCGCGGGTTGCGCCAGGCCATGCACTGAGAGATCACTGGACTGGCAGATCACAGCACGGACGGCGGGGAGTGGACCAGTGGCTCGGAAGCCTACGAAGCGGTGGCAATGGATCGTGGGGGCGGCTGCGGTGATAGGTGTGATCGTGCTGAGCACCGGGCGCTATGGCGGCGACGGTGCTTCCGGGCCGTGCTCGATGCGGGTCACCGTGGACAACCTCAACGTGCGCTCCGGTCCGGACAGCCGGGATCCCGTTGTGGAGACTCTGGCCGCGGACGCGGTGGTCTCCGCGGATCCGACGATCCGCAACGGCTACCGGCAGCTCGGACCCGACCGCTGGGCCGCACAGCTGTATCTGGAGCCGATGCCGGGCAGCGACTGCAGCTAGTCGTTACGGACTAATCCCGATGAGGCCGCCGTACCGGGGCTGCAACAATCGCGGTATGTCGTCTCACGTCACCCACCGTCGCCCCCGGGTGCTGTCCGGGATCCAGCCCACTGCGGACTCGTTCCATCTGGGCAACTACCTCGGTGCGATCCGGCAGTGGGTGGCCCTGCAAGCCGACCACGACACGTTCTACTGCGTGGTCGACCTGCATGCCATCACCATCGAGCAGGACCCGCAGAAACTGCGCCACCGGACCCGGGTTGCGGCTGCACAGATGTTTGCGCTGGGTGTCGACCCGGATCACTCCACGGTGTTCGTGCAGAGCCATGTGCCCGAGCACACCCAGCTGTCCTGGGTGCTGGAATGCCTCACCGGCTTCGGCGAGGCCGCCCGGATGACGCAGTTCAAGGACAAGTCCGCCAAGCAAGGCACCGACCGGGTCAGGGTGGGTCTGTTCACCTACCCGATCCTGCAAGCTGCCGACATTTTGATTTACCAGGCTGACCAGGTCCCGGTGGGGGAGGACCAGCGCCAGCACATCGAGATCACCCGGGATCTTGCCCAGCGTTTCAACTCCCGCTACGGCCCGACGTTCACCGTGCCGGCAGCGCACATCGTCAAGGGCACGGAGAAGATCTACGACCTGGCCGAGCCGACGGCGAAGATGAGCAAGTCGACGTCCTCGCCGGCCGGAGTGATCGACCTGCTCGACGACCCGAAGGTGTCCGCCCGCAAGATCCGTTCAGCGGTCACCGACACCGGACGGGAGATCCACTACGATCCGGTCGCCAAGGCCGGCGTCTCGAACCTGTTGGTGATCTACTCGGCGATGTCCGGACGCCCCATCGACGATCTCGTGGCAGCCTATGCCGGCCAGGGCTACGGGAAGCTGAAGTCTGACGTCGCCGAGGTGCTCGCCGACTTCGTCACGCCGCTGCGCCAGCAGGTGGCGGGCTACCTCGATGACCCAGCCGAGCTGGACAAGCTGCTGGTCCGGGGTGCCGAGCGGGCTCGCGAGGTCGCCGGCCAGACCGTGCGGCAGGTATACGACCGGGTGGGCTTCCTGCCGGCGGGGGGCTGAACAGGAGTTTCTGAGGTCAGGGTTTACCCCGATGCCGCTGCGCCCTGACGGGTGTGAACTGAGGTCAGCAGGTAAATCCGTCCCCGCTGAGGAGACCGCCATGCAGACCCTGATCAAAGTGCTCGGGATCATCGCGTTGATCTGGATCGGGTTCGTGGTGCTGGGCTGGGTGCTGGGTGCCGTGTTCGAACTGCTGTTCTGGGCGCTGGTGATCGGTGCCGGGGTGTTCATCGGTTCCGCCGCCTACGCTGCGGTGAAGGGCAACTCGGACCGCCACGCCCTCAAGCAGTAATCACGCCGAACCCTTGAGCACCCGCCGGATGAGGTGCATCGCGACGGTCACCGATCGGTCGCGGATCTCAGCGCGATCACCGGGCAGCACCGGATCGCCGGCCCGGGCCGCGCCGTCACTGGTCTTCACGCAGATGCACACGTAGCCGACCGGTTTGGCTTCGGTGCCTCCACCAGGGCCGGCCACCCCGGTGATCCCGCAGCCGACGTCGGCGCCGAAGCGATCCCGCGCTCCGTCGGCCATGGCCCGGGCGACCTCCGGTGACACCGCCCCGTGCTGCGCGATGAGCTGCGCCGATACGCCGAGCAACTCGATCTTGGCGGTGTTGGAGTAGGCCACCACACCGCCTGCAACGTAGTTCGAGGATCCTGGCCGCTCGGTGAGCCGGGCCGCCAGCAGCCCGCCGCTGCACGATTCTGCGAGACCGATCCGACGCCCCTGCAATAGATCGGCCAGTTGATCGTCCAGCGAGGTGCCGTCGGTCGAGAACAGGTACTGAGGATGCCGGCTGCGGATCGCCTCGATCAGCGCATCACGGATCGCCTCGGCACCCGGCCGATGCCGGATGTCGATTTCCAGCTCGGCTCGGCGCAGGCAGGTGGTGATCTCCAGCGGGGCCAGATCGAGCGTTGCGCTCACTTCGCGCAGCGTCGCCGCGATCTCCGACTCGGGCAGCCCGAACAGCCGCAGCCGCGCTGACTCGAAGGGTCGGGCGCGCGCCAGCACCGCCCTGGCGGCGGGTATGGACAGGGCCGCAGGCCACATCCCCTGCAACTCGCGGGGCGGACCGGGCAGCACGATCACCGTCGGCCCTGCAGGCACCGGGACGACCAGCCCGGGTGCCGTCCCTACCGGGTCGAGCAGTGCGGCGCCGCGGGGCACCATCGCCTGCTTGCGGTTCGCTGCCCGCAGCGCTTCCGGGCTGAAGTGCGACAGGTGACGAAACCGGGCCAGGATGGCGGCGATCTGCTGCTCCATCGCCTCGTCGAGCTCCAGCGGCACCCCGGCGAACCTGGCGACCACCTCGGCGGTCAGGTCGTCAGCGGTCGGGCCCAGTCCACCGCTGGTTACGATCAAATCCACGCCCTGGCCGGCGAGGAATCGCAATGCCGCTGCCAGGTCCTGCGACCGGTCTCCGACACACAGCAGGTGGGCCACCTCGACACCCAGCTCGCCCAGCTGCTGCGCCAACCACGGGCCGTTGCGGTCGGTGAGCTGTCCAGTGAGCAGCTCCGTCCCGGTGACCACAATCCCCGCGCGGACATCCGCGTCGCCGTTACTCACGAGACGGCACGCTAGCGCGGTAGGCATGCTTTGTCGGTGGGAGGCCACAATGAGACTCAGGCGGACCACCAACGCTGCCCAGACATCGGCACCGCCGCTGATCGGGGTCGATGATCTCAAGACCCCGCCCTGGGCGCAGGTGATGGAGACGGTGGTCGGCACGGGTATCGGGCGGACGTTGCGGGCGACGCCGGCGGCACTGCGCGTGTTGGTGCACCTGGCGTGGCAGACGTCGCCGCGGTTGACGCTGCTAGCCGCGGCTGTCGAGCTGGTCGCCGGATGCGCGACGGCGTTCGGGCTGCTGGCCACCGCCAACGTGTTGACCGAGCTGTTGGCGCAGGGTCCGACTCCGCAGCGGGTGGTGGCGGCATTACCCGCGCTGGTGTTGGTGATGGCCTCCTTCGCCGCCCGGGGCCTGCTGGACGCGGCGGTGGGCGCCGTACAGGCGGTGCTAGCCCCGCGGGTCGAGCTGCGCGCGCAGAATGAGCTGCACGCCGCGGTGATCGGCGTGGAGTTGATTGCCTTCGATGACCCGGATTTCGTGGAGCTGGTGCGCCGGACGTCGGCGCAGGGAATCATGAGCGTCCGCCGAGGGGTGGGCGATGTGGGGAACCTGCTCAGTTCGGCGATCTCGCTGGCGGCCGCGATCGTCACCGCGGGCCTGCTCAACCCCGTGCTGGCACCGGTGGTGCTGCTGGCCGCGGTGCCCAACGGCTGGGCCAACGTCCGAGCTGCGTTGATGTCCTACGAGTCGTTTGTGCGGATGGTGTCGCGGATGCGCCGGTTGGGGGTCACCGGTGGCATCATCACCAGCCGGCGCCAGGCGGCGGAGGTCCGCGCCTTCACCACCCAGGACACCCTGTTGGGCGAGCACCGGCGCATCGGATCCCAACTCGCCGCAGAGGCCGTTGCGGTGGAGCACCGCAAGACCGCGATTCGGCTGGTCGGACGGGGCCTGGCCGGAGTCGGCACGGCACTGGCCTACGGCGTGCTTGGCGTGCTGCTCTACACCGGGGCGCTGCCGCTGGCCCTGGCCGGGGCGGCGGCGGTCGCGATGCGCACCGCGAGCACGGCGGTGTCCACTACGGTGTTCGCCGCCAATCAGCTCTTCGAGCACAGCTTCTACCTCGACATGCTGACCAGCTGCCTGACCCAGGCCCGCCGCCATCACCGAACCGGTGCCCTGCAACGGCTGCCGCGCGATCCGCAAGTCATCGAGCTGCAGGAGGTGTCCTTCAGCTACCCAGGCAAGGATGAACCCGCGCTGGACCGGGTCGGCTTGACGATCAAGCGCGGGCAGGTCGTCGCGCTGGTCGGAGAGAACGGCTCCGGCAAGTCCACCCTCGCCAAGGTGATCACCGGGCTTTACCTGCCCGATCAGGGACGGGTGAGCTGGGACGGGGTCGACATCGCCACGGTCGACCAGCGTGAGCTGCATTCCCAGGTTGGCGTCGTCCTGCAGGATCCCGTCGAGTGGCCGATGACCGCCGAGAACAACGTCCGCATCGGCCGGTTGGAACGCCCTGATCCCAACGGAAGCGTGCTCGCCGCCGCTGCGGCCGACTCCGGCGCCGACGCTGTTGTCGCTGAGCTGCCCCACGGCTGGGACACCGTGCTGTCCCGCGACTTCCAGAACGGGCACGACCTGTCCGGTGGGCAGTGGCAGCGGATCAGCGTCGCCCGTGGTCTGTATCGGGACGCCCCGCTACTCGTCGCCGACGAACCCACCGCCGCGATGGATGCCCGAGCCGAACATGCGGTGTTCCAATCTCTGCAGTCGTTCACGCGCGCGGGTGCGGCGGTATCCGATGGTGACTGTCAGGGCGCCCGGACGACGGTGTTGATCACCCATCGGCTGGCCAATATCAGGCATGCAGATCAAATCATCGTCCTGGATCACGGCCGCATCGCCGAGCAGGGCACCCATGGCGAGCTGATGGCCCGCGGCGGCGGGTACGCCGAGCTGTTCACCCTGCAGGCGCAGGCCTATCTCGGTGACGCCGGCGAACTCAGCCCGCTGGGCTAGACCATGTCCCTGAGATCTCTGAGCATGGTTTGGCTGCTCTCAGCCTCCCGAACTCAACAGGGGAGCTGCTCGCCACAGCCAGGACAGCTCTCCTGTTGAGTTCGGGAACAGGAGAGCTGGTCCACACACCGAAGATCTGCGAGACACGCTCTTGTCGCCTCAGTGGCGCTGGCGGGCCACTAGAGCCCCGAGTACGGCGAGCACGATGACCGCCGCGCCGATCCACAGCGCCACCGGGATCAGCCCACCGGCGCCAGGGGGTCTGCCGGGGCGGTCCTGTGCATCAGCTGCTGGGAGCTCCCGGAGTCCTGATGTCGCCCCCGTCGATCCCGGTGCCGGCCCTGCCGTCTCCAGCGGCGCAGCCTCGTCCACCAGCCGCCCGACCGGCCGGCCGGGGGCCAGCGCGAACCCGTAGTTCAGTAAACGGGCTGCCTGTTCCCACATCGGCACCGGTCGCTGCTCGCCCCGCATCAATATCACGATCAGGCGTCGCCCACCGCGCTGCGCGGCGTCGACCTGGGTGTGCCGGGCGTCATCGGTGAACCCGGTCTTGCCGCCCAGCGCGCCGGGATAGTTCCTGAGCAGTTTGTTGTCATTGCTGAGCACGAAACCTGGCCGTTCACCGAAGCCCGGGAACCTCACCTGCCGGGTGCTCAGCAACTCGGTGAGTAGCGGACGGTTGAGCACCTCGCGAAACACCAGCGCCAGGTCGTAGGCAGAGGTGCTCATGCCTGGACCGTCGAGCCCGGACGGCGTGGCGGCCCGGGTATCCAGTGCGCCCAGCCCCGCCGCCAGCTCGTTCATCTGTTCGACGGTCTCAGCGACCCCACCCAGCTGCACAGCCAGGGCGTGCGCGGTGTCATTACCGGAGACCAGCAGCAGGCCGGTGAGCAGCTGGCGGACGGTGTAACGGCCGCCCGGCCCGAGGCCTGCCTTGCTGCCCTCCTGGTCGACATCGGCCTGGGTGGCGACGACGACCCGGTTGAGCGGAAGCCGCTCGGCTGCCAGCAGGGCGGTCAGCAGCTTGATCGTTGATGCCGGGCGGTGGCGAGCATGTGGGCTCCTGGCGGCGAGCACCTCTCCGGAGTTGGCGTCGGCCACCAACCAGGATGTCGCGCTGATTCCTGCCGGCGGCAGGGGCGCGTTGACCGGTAGCACCAGCCCGCACACGCCCATCAGCGGACCACCCATTGGACGGTTCGGAACCGACATCGGTAGCGGCGCCGGGCTGCCCGGAGCGGGCACTTCCGAGAGGTCGACCGGCGGGGGTGGGGTGATCTGCTGCGGGCACCCCACGGCGGCTGAGGTGGTTGCAGCGGATTGGACGGTGCCGGGTACCGCACCGAGCAGGATCGATGCGCCGAGGGCAACGACCAGAGCCACCACCGCCCGGGACCCGATCATGCGCACCGGGCGAAGGCTAGCTGGCCGGGTTGTGTCGACCGAAAGCGCTTGCCGTCAGGACGTCGCCACGGCTTCGGAGTCCATGTCCTCCTTGGATCTGGCAGTCTTGGCGGCGCCGTTGCGGACTCGGCGCTGGGCCGGTCGAGGAGGCGGCGGTGGTGCGGTGTTCAACGGAGTCGGTGTACCGCCCATGATGATCTCAGCGAAGGTGGCCATGGCCTCGTCGAGCTGAGCGGTGTAGCGCACCTCGGACTCTTCGTTGGCCTGCCGGACCAGGCCGGCCATCGAGTCGGCATCTGGACGATATGCCAGCGCGCCGTCCAGCTTTCCCAGGCGTTCGGTGACCGAACTGATCCGGCCACCGACTCCCTCGTCCACCGAGTCCAGCCGGGTCGACAGGCTATCCAGCCGCTGAGTGACGGACTCCAGCGCAGTGGACAGCGACTGGGCGGTCTCGCCGATTCGGCTGCCCAGCCCGTCCGCGGCCTCACCCGCACCCTGCTGCACCCTGTCGAGGCGTTCGTTCATGCCCTTGTCGACCTCGTCCAGCCGACCTCGCAGCCCCAACTCGGCGGCGTCGATCCGGTCCCGCACCGGCTGGTGTACGGCAGCGGGCAGCTCCTCGAGCCTGGCATCCTGCCGGTCGAGGTGGAGGTCCACGTCGTCGATCCGCTTGTGCAGTCCAGCGATGCGCTCCTCCACGCTGTCCATCCGGCCGGAGAAACCTTCGAACCGGCCCGCCACCCCATCGAGCCGCTCGCCAAGCTCGGCGAAGGGTTTGGCCAGCCTGTCCCCGATCGACTCGACAGCGCGGGACAACGCCGTGAGGGCATTGTCCTGAGATTCCAGTCTCGACAGCGCCTCGTCGACCCGTTCGGCCAGCACGCTGACCTCGGTGCGGTCGGGCATTTCCGAGAGCCGCTTGCGTACCGAACCCAGCGACTCCAGAGGAGCCAGCCGGGCATGGATCTCGTCCAGCGCGTCGAAAATCTGCTGCTGCTCGCTGTCGCGGATCTCGGCGGCACGCACCAGCATGCTGCGCATCCGATCGAAGGACTGCGTTGCGGGACTGTTGCTGTAATTGCTCACAGGCGTGGGCTTTCAGTGAGGAGAATGCGCCGACACGGTCGGCCGCGCATCTTAGCCATCTCGGCAGCCGTTGCGGCAATCGGGCGATGCGTGAGGCAGCTCAACGGATGTTCAGCCGATCTTCGAAAGCCCTCACCAGTGCCTGCCACGCTGCTACCTCGGCGTCGAAGGGAGGACTGGGTGCAAGCCGCGTCGGGTCCGGCCGCAGCAGGAAGGAGACCAGCCAGCCCAGCGGTTCGGAGCCGGCCAGCGCCTTATCCGCGGCGTCCGATCCGGCCCATTGTTCGGCATCGGTGATCAATTCGACGGCTAGTTCGAGCTGGCCGGGATCCACGGTTTCCGGACCCCCGGCGAGATCGTCGGCCAGGCCGGCGAGCACGTAGCTGTTACCGTCGTCGACTGCCACCTCGAGCTCGCCGGCGTGCGCCTGTTTGGTCACCTGCGGCCAAGTGGATACCTCGTCGAGGTCGTGACCCCTGGGGTTGTCGGCGAGGTATCGGGACAGCGAACGCAGCGATGGGAAGGCGTCGATACGCCCGTTGCGGCCAAGGAAGACCGGTGCATCGTCGAGGTAGCAGCGCAGCGTGTAGTGATCGCCCAGATCGCTGATGATCCGGATCGGGTCGATGCCGACCTCCACCCAGAACGCCAGCGCGGGGTTTGGCGCGGTGGGGGCTTCGGCAGCCGCTTCGTCGGTAGCCGCTTGGTCTGTCACCGCCTCGGCCTCGGTCAGTTCGGTCTGCGCCACGGCCAGCGCCGCCGCATCGACGTCGGGCGTGCGGACCACCCCGTCGACCGTATCCAGCACGTCATCCCAGCGCTGTGCGATCACGCCGCACAGTGCCTGCCAGCGCCGCTCGCCCTCCCGGCCGCCGAAAGCCAGCGTGCCACCCTCGAGCATGCTGAACTCCGGGGTGGAGTCGAGCACTTCCTGCACCACGTCCAGGCCGCATACCTCGGCCAGTGAACGCACGATCGACACCACCTCGGCGAGTTCATCGAGCACCCAGGTGTCTGGTGGTTGCGCGACGAGCTCGGGCACTCCAACCAGGTCGTAACGTTGCGATTCGGCGGGCCGCAGGTCCACCGCCGGCAACCGCGGCACCAGCGCCCAGGCCGGATGGTCGACGAGGTCGTGTTCGGGCGCGGTCCGCACGAAACCGACCAGCGCCGCGACGTCGGGGAAGGCGAAGAGATCCTCGCCGTGGCCGAGAAACGCCTCCCATTCCTCACTGTCCTCACGCCAGCGAGGGGCCCACAGCGTCACCAGGTCCCCAGCAGTCAGGGAGAGCTCGATCGGCACGATATCCGCAGCCATGCGCGGCAGCGTAGTGCTCTTGACATCCTCCCCGCCGTGGAAGGGCAGGGATTCACTACGCAACCCGGAAGGGTGCGTGTGGAGGTTCGCGGTTCCCGGGCCCACCCATCGGCGAGCCTTCCCGCGCGGTCACGGCGTTCCCCGCCGCGATGTTGCGTGCTGCGTTCAGGTCGGCGTTGCTGGTGTGCCCGCAGGCGAAGCGCCGCCTACACCGATCCCACTCACGAGCTCGCAGGGCCTCCGGTGCGCCAGCCGTTGAGGTTGGCGCGGATCGCGGCTTCGAACACCGCGGCGGGTGCCCCGGCTTGAGGTGGCATCGCGCTGCCCAACTCCAGCGATACCAAGCCGTGCACGTTGGCCCACAGGGCCGTGGCGATCAGTAAAGGGTCGGCGTCACGCAGCACGCCAGCCGCAACGGCCCTGCGCACCGTGTCGAGCAGCGGGGTGAAGGTGGCCTCGGCGTGCGCATAGTCCTCCGGGGCCGGCTCGAAGCCGGGCACCGGCGAACCGAACATCACCGCGTACAGGTGTGGATCGGCGAATGCGCTGGCCCGGTAGGCGTGGCCGAGGGCGAGCAGGTCGGCCAGCGGGTCGTCCGAGGGCGTCACCGTGTCCAGATGGGCTGCGAATCTGGTGAACGCCTCGATGAACAGGCCCCGAAGGATTCCTGCCTTACCACCGAACAGCGCGTATACCGCGCTGGTCGAGGTGCCGGCCGCAGCGGCGAGTCGGCGCAGGCTCAGCGCGTCCGGACCCTCGGAGGTGAGTAATGCACCTGCGGTATCGAGCAGCCGGATCCGCAGCGCGTCGTCGTGCAATTTCGGTCGTGGCACTTGACTAGAGTATCGCAACAGTGTTTTATAACAATGTTTGAAACGCTGAGGAGGATCCTCATGAGCCATACGCCTGATGGCAGCGCACCTGTGGGGATCCACTCCTCGGTCCCGAATACTGGGTCAACAGGGCTTGGTCACGCCGTCGTCATCGGCGGCAGCATGGCCGGCCTACTGGCCGCGCGGGTGCTCGCCGACCACTTCGAGCAGGTGACACTCGTCGAGCGCGACGCGCTGCCCGACAGCGTGCAAGCCCGCAAAGGAGTCCCGCAGGGGCGCATGCTGCATGCCCTGATGGCCCGAGGCCAGGAAATCGTGGAGCGGCTGTTCCCCGGTTACGGTGATGAGCTCAAGGCCTCTGGGGCAGTGGCCGCCCACATGCCCACCGACGCGGTCATCCTGACCCCGGTCGGCTGGTTGGACCGGCGAGCCACCGGGTGGCCACTGCTATCGGCCAGCCGACCGCTGTTCGAGTGGGCGGTGCGCCGGCGGCTGCGCGAACTGCCGGGCGTGACGATCCTGGACCGCCACGATGTGACGTCGCTGCTGACCTCGCGTGACGGTCGGCAGGTCACTGGCGTGACGCTACGTTCGCTCGATGACCCAGCCGGCACCCATCAGCAGCTCGCCGCTGAGCTCGTGGTCGACGCCAGTGGCCGTGGCTCCCGCACTCCGACCTGGTTGGCGGAGGGCGGCTACGGCACGCCCACCAAGACGCAGGTCGACCCGAACATCGCCTACGCCTCCCGGATCTACCGCATCCCGGACGGGTTCAGCGCGGACTGGCAGCTGGTGATGCTGGCCTCCCGGCCGCCGTCGATGCCGCGCACCGGCTACCTGTTCCCGATCGAGGACGGCCAATGGATGGTGGCGCTGATGGGGGCCGCCGGCCAGCACCCGCCGACCGATGAGGACGGCTTCGCCGCCTTCACCCGCAGCCTGCGCCACCCGATCATCGCCGATGCGCTCGCGGCCGCTGAGCCCGTCACCGCGATCCGTGGCTACCGCGGCACCGCGAACCGGCAGTGGCACTATGAGCGCATGCGCCGCTGGCCGCAGCGGTTCGTGGTGCTCGGTGACGCCGTCTGCGCGTTCAACCCGATCTACGGCCAGGGCATGAGCGCCGCTGCCCTCGCCGCCGAGACACTGGACGCCTGCCTGCGTGAGCAGCGGCATCGGCGGCCGGCAGACGGCCTCGACGGGTTGGCGCAACGTTTTCAGCGGAGGCTGAGCCGCTGCAACGCCGACCCGTGGCTGCTGTCGACCGGGGAGGACTTGCGCTTCCCGACCACGACCGGCGTGCGCGTGACCGCCGCGATGCGGCTGCAACACCGTTACCTTGATCGGGTGGGGATGGCTGCTATCCGGGATCCCGGTGTCGCCGACAGCTTCGTACGGGTGGTGGGTATGCTCGCCCGCCCAACGTCGCTGTTCTCCCCACGCATCGTGGCCGCCGCGGCCCGGGCCCGCCCCAACGGCGATGCCACACAATCGAACGCCGTGCCACCCGCCCGTCCGCTCGAGACCGCAGCGAACCTCCCATAAGAGATCAGGCCCGGCTCATCAGCTCCCGCAGTAGCTTGCCCATTCGCGCCGCGGCGCTGTGTGCGGTGGCGAGCAGTTCCCGGTGGTCCAGCACCGCCCCGTCAAGGCCGGCGGCGAGGTTGGTGACCAGTGAGATTCCCAGCACCTCGGCACCCTCAGCGCGGGCCGTGATGGCTTCCAGCACGGTGGACATCCCCACCAGGTCGGCTCCCAGCACGCGCAACATCCGAATCTCGGCCGGAGTTTCGAAGTGCGGGCCCGGCACTCCGGCGTAGACGCCCTCGACCAGGCTCGGGTCGATCTCACGGGCAAGCGAGCGCAGCCGGGGGGAGTAGGTGTCGGTGAGATCGACGAACCGCGGCCCGACGAGTGGGGAGGTTGCGGTGAGGTTGAGGTGGTCGCAGATCAGCACCGGTTGCCCGACCTGGAGTCCCTCGGCGATCGCGCCGGCGGCGTTGGTGAGCACCACTACCCGGGCGCCCGCCGCACAGGCGGTACGCACCCCATGCACCACCTTGGCCAGCCCACGACCCTCGTAGCTGTGCGTGCGACCGAGCAGCACCAGCACGCGCCGGCCGTCCAACAGCATCGACCGCACCGTCCCGACCTGATCGGCAACCTGCGGTTTGGCGAACCCGGGTAACGCGGTGAACGGGATCTCGACAGTGGGTGCACCCAACGCGTCGGCTGCGGGATGCCAGCCGCTGCCCAGCACCACGGCGATGTCATGCGCGGATGCACCGGTGCGCTGAGCGAGCACGGCCGCTGCTTCCTGGGCGATCTGCGTCTGATCAGTCACGGTCACCCAGCCTATGGTGATCAGATTTCCAGCACGAACCGTGCTACCACCGGCTCGAACAGCTTTATGCGTCCCGCGCCCTCTCGCTCGGTCGGGACGGTGACAGAAACCACCCACAGACTCGATTCGGCGGATACCAGCCGCAGGTAGGTGGTTCTGCGCAACTCACCGCCCTCCTGGGTTCGGAAGGTGGCATCGAGGGTTCCGGTGGATGTCTGCTGCCGCTGGGTCTCGACGAGTTCGGGCACTCCTTGGGCGAGTCTGCGCAGGTAGACGGTGAGGTATTGATCTCCGACCTCGCTGGGCAGCACGCCGGTGACCCGCTCCACGGCGATGACCTCCGAGCCGTCCGGGGAGACGAAACGCATGACGGTGCTCGAGTTGTTGCCCAGCGTCCGTTGCTCGCGGAACTCCGCCCAGTCCTGCGGCACGGTGATGGTGAACCGAGCCGGTCGCGAGCCGTCGGCCTGGGCTACCTGCACCACGCGGGGGGTCAGTACGACATCGTCGGTGCGAGCACCCAATACGGCTGGGGTTTCCAGGGAGGGTAGGGCGGGCCTGCCGGCGGCGGCTCGGGTGAGGGCGAAAGCAGTAGTTGCGGCACCGAGGAACAGCAGTACGGCCAGCGTCCACAGCATCGCGCGAAGTCCGGCGCCGGTGCTCTGGACTCGGTGTGCAGCCGTCGAGGTCCTGCTAGTGGACGCGGCGGTGAAGGGCAGTGGACCCGGGTCGGCAGCGAGCTGCCCAGTCCGTCGGCGCGACGTTTCGGCTGCTTGCTGGGTGTTTTTCGGATTGCTATTCGGGGCACTCGCCGGGGAGTTTTCGGGGGAGGCTTTCGGGGTGCCCGTTGCAGCGCGGGCAGGGCGCGGGGCGGGCTCGGGCTCCGTTGCTTCCGGGGGTGCTCCGAGCAGCTGGCGCACCAGCGACAGCGGCATCCGGTGCGCTGGATCCTTGGTCATCAACCCGCTGATCACCTCGGCGAGCGGTCCGGAACACGATGACCTGGGCACCTCGTCCTGCACCACCGAGGCGACTGTTGCCATCGCAGTGCCCGCGTCATACGGCGGTTTGCCCTCGACTGCGGAGAACAGCGTCGCGCCGAGTCCCCACAGGTCCGCTGCCGGGCTGACCGGGCCACCAGAGGCGATCTCCGGAGCGATGTAGGCAGGGGAACCCAACATCAGACCGGTCGCGGTCAACGTCTGATCGGCTGGATTGCGGGCGATCCCGAAGTCGGTGAGCTTGATCCGGCCGTCATGAGCCACCAGCACATTACCGGGCTTGACGTCCCGGTGTGTGATGCCCGCCGCGTGCGCGGCCTGCAGCGCCGCCGCCACCGCGGCCCCCACTGCGATCACCTGCTGCGGCGGCAGGGGTCCCTGTTGCAGCAACTCGGCCAGGCTGCGGGAGGCCACCAACTCCATCACCACGAACGGTGCGGCGCCCTCCCGGGCCACGTCGTAGAGGGTGACCACATTGGGGTGTGACAGCACGGCGATGGTCCTGGCTTCCCGCATCGTCCGCTCCCGCACAGCGTCGGCCTCGGCTTCGGGGATACCCGGCGGCAGCAGCACCTCCTTGACCGCGACCGGCCGGCCGAGCACCTCGTCGTGAGCCGACCACACGGTGCCCATCGTGCCCCGGCCCAGCACGGCGCTGAGCCGGTAGCGCCCCGCCACCAGGCGGGGGGACGGGTTGGTCACCGGCACATGATGCCCTGCGTTGTGGTTGCCGCTGGTGTGTGCCATACAGACCTGATGGCCGACAAGACTTCCGAATCGGGCTTTGCGATCAAGCCGGTGTACCAGGCCGACGACATCGCGGACGGGCTGGCGGACCGGCTTGGTCAGCCGGGTGAGTTTCCCTTCACCCGCGGGATCTATCCCACCATGTACACCCAGCGTCCCTGGACGATGCGCCAGTACGCCGGATTTGGCACCGCCGCTGAATCCAACGCCCGCTATCACCAGCTACTGCAGGCTGGGCAGGCTGGCCTGTCGGTGGCCTTCGATTTGCCGACGCAGATGGGTTACGACTCCGACGAGGCCATCGCGCACGGCGAGGTCGGCAAGGTCGGGGTGGCCATCGACTCGATCGAGGATATGCGAAGGCTGTTTGACGGTATCCCGTTGGATGAGGTGTCCACCTCGATGACCATCAATGCGCCCGCGAGCCTGCTGCTGCTGCTCTACCAGCTGGTGGGCGAAGAGAACGGAGTACCGGGCTCGAAGCTGACCGGGACGATCCAGAACGACGTGCTCAAGGAGTACATCGCCCGGGGCACCTACATTTATCCACCGGCGCAGTCCCTGCGCCTCACCTCGGACATCTTCGCCTACTGCAAGGCAGAGATCCCGCGCTGGAACACCATCTCGATCTCCGGCTACCACATGGCTGAGGCGGGCGCGAATCCCGCGCAGGAGATCGGTTTTACGCTCGCCAACGGGGTGCAGTACGTGCAGGCCGCGCTGGATGCCGGGATGGCCGTCGACGAGTTCGCCCCACGGTTGTCGTTTTTCTTCGTCTCCCGCACCACGTTGCTGGAGGAGGTCGCGAAGTTTCGCGCCGCCCGGCGGATCTGGGCCCGGCTGATGAAAGAGCGCTTCGGCGCACGCAACCCCAAGTCACTGATGCTGCGGTTTCACACCCAGACCGCCGGGGTGCAGCTCACCGCCCAGCAACCTGAGGTCAATCTGATCCGGGTCACCACGCAGGCGATCGCCGCGATCTTCGGTGGTACCCAGTCGTTGCACACCAATGCCTATGACGAGGCGATCGCGCTGCCCACCGAAAAAGCCGCCCTGCTGGCTCTGCGAACCCAGCAGATGCTGGCCTTGGAGACCGACCTGACGTCCACGGTGGATCCCTTCGCCGGCTCCTACGCGGTCGAGGCGATGACCGATGAGGTCGAGGCCGCCGCAATGGCGTTGATCGATCAGGTGGACTCGTTCGGTGGTGCGGTGCGTGCCATCGAGGCGGGTTTCCAGAAGGCGGAAATCGAGCAGACCGCGTACCGCACCGCGAAGGAAATCGACTCCGGTGACCGGGTCGTGGTCGGGCTTAATCGATACCGGCTCGACACCGAGGATCGCTACCAGCCTTTGCGGGTAGACCCGATGATCGAGGACAGTGCTCGGGCGCGGCTCGCCGCGCTGCGGTCGTCGCGATCATCCACGGAGGTCGAGCGCGCTCTGAGCAGCCTGTGCAAGGCTGCGGCAGGCAGTGACAACGTGCTGTACCCGATGAAGAGGGCACTGGCCGCTGCCGCCACTGTCGGCGAGGTGTGCCATGCGCTGCGGGACGTGTGGGGGACTCACGTGCCCGCAGACAGCTTCTGATCTCCATCGGGCAGAATCACGGAATGAGTACAGCGGTAGCCACCTTCGCTCCCCGTGTCGTTCCGGCGCACATAACGGCGCTGTACTATTTGCGAACGCCTGACGTGGAGTTCCTGCAACAGCCGGAGATCCGGGTACGGGCCCGTTCCGAGGCGGAGGCGTTCGCCATCGGGTGCGCCCACGAGGTGACCCGGGTTAGCCCCGTCTACATCGACTTCGTGCGTGTGATCGGCGAAGTGTCCCGGCGCTGCATGGTACCGGTGATCACCGCCAGAGGTGACGTGTGACTGCGTTGGAACCCGCTTTGCTGCACCCAGCCGGGGTGTTGCCACCGCCTGCGCCGGATGCCGCGGTCGGCCGGGGTCCGTCCTGGTTGGACGGTTGGCTGTCGCGCCATGGCACCGATCTGGTCGCCTGGCGCAGGCACATCCACGCGCACCCGGAACTCGCCTTCCACGAGAAGGACACCACGGCACTGGTAGCCGAGCAGCTTGCCAGCGTCGGTCTGCGGTCCACCCTGCTGCCCGGGGGTAGCGGCCTGATCTGTGACATCGGTACCGGATCGCGGTGCGTGGCGCTGCGTGCCGATATCGACGCGCTGCCCCTGTTGGAGAGCACCGGCCTGCCGTTTGCGTCTGCTGTGGACGGCGTCATGCACGCTTGTGGACACGATGCGCATACCGCGATCCTGATCGGCGCAGCACTCGCTCTGGCGTCTGCCCCGGCGCTGCCCGGCCGGATCCGGGTGATCTTCCAGCCGGCCGAGGAAGTGATGCCCGGTGGTGCGCTCGACGTGCTCGCCGCCGACGGTCTGTCCGGTGTGGACCGGATCTTTGCACTGCACTGCGATCCACGGTTGCCAGTCGGCCGGTTCGGAACCCGGGTCGGGCCGATCACGTCGGCGGGCGACACGCTCGAGTTGCGGCTGTCATCGCCCGGTGGGCACACGTCG
>DASQVB010000316.1:0-12079 GCA_035640975.1 Pseudonocardiaceae bacterium | reverse complement strand
ACCGGCACGGTGTCAACCGGCACGGTGTCAACCGGCACGGTGTCAACCGGCACGGTGTCAACCGGCACGGAGTCGGTGGTGGAATCGTCGGCACAGTCGCAGTCAACGCAGAAGCCGGTGGCCGCGCAGCGTTGCCCGGTGAGCAACTCCACGAGCAGGTCAGCACGCCGGGCGTCCATCCCCCGCGGATCCTCACCACCTAGCCCACGGGCCAGGTCACACAGCCGCTGGTAGGCGGCGGTGGCATCCGGGGCGGAAAGCAATGCCCACAGCGACGCCATGCCCTCCTCATCGGGACAGACCACCACCCGTCGCTCCTGGCGACGTTGCTGGTGACGCTCGGCTGCCCCCTGAGGGTCCAGCGCCAGCACCGCCCGAGCCAGCGCGGCCCGTAACTGGGCGATCGTCTGTGTTCCCGCGCGAGGCAACACCCGTGCCTCCAGCATGCCCCGCTTCTCCGGTGGGAGCAGGTAACTGGTCTCGGTGATCGCCCGCGCCTTGAGCGCGTCGATCACTCCGGCCTCCCAGGCAGCCAGGGTGCCGGGCAGTTCCGCGGCCAGAGTCTCAGCCATCACCAACCGGTTAGCCGCAGTAGTCCGCGACAACCGCAACGCTAGGGCGACCTCATCCGCAGCGAACTCACTGGCCCGCGACGGGATATCCGAATTGGCAGCTAGCGGGTGATCATCTGGGCGGCGATGGGCGAACTCCGCAAGCAACGCGACCTGGCGCGCCCCTGCCCACGATGCCATCCGATCGAACGCGATGACACCCTCAATAAGATCGGTTTCCGACAGTGCCGCAGGCACGGCGCCGGCTTGGTCCAACTCGACACCCAGCCATCCCGATGGCGTCCACGTCGACCACGGTGCCGGATCCACCGGCAGCTGATCCGGTGGTGGGGGCATCTCGACCGGGGCGCCCGCGTCCACAGCTGCGGCGATCCGCTGGTAACCATCCAGGATCTGTTCGACAGGAGCATCCTCCGGCCTAGCGGCCGGAACAGTCAGTGTATCGAACATGTGTTCGATGATAGCAGACCGCGCTAGACGGTATGGGGGTCTGGGCTGGGGCCTCGCCACGTGTGAACGTGGGTTGCCGGGCAGGAATGGGTTCTGACCGGTAGTGCCACACGATGTGGGAGGCGGGTTCGGGCCGTGGCAGACACGCCACGAACACGACCCGCCCGAGCAGGACACGGGACAGGATCGAATGACAGCGTCCCGTGAAATCTCCGGGCTAGAGTCGCTCAGTGGTGACCAGGGCCCTGATTGCGTGGCTCCGCGACTCTGATCCGGCATTGCGCTGGCAGGTCGAGCGCAATCTCGTGCGCGAACCGCCCGAGGTTTGGGAAGCAACGCGGGCAAGGATCGCGACCGAGGGCTTCGGCGCGCGCCTCCTCGCGCTCCAGGACCCGGACGGCCAGTGGGCGGGCGGCGCGTTCTTCCCCGCAGACTTCGACTTTCACGGTCCTGAAGCGGCAGAAGATGCCGGGCAGCCCTGGACGGCGACGACGTGGACGCTCAACTCGTTGCGGGAATGGGGCCTCGACTCCGCTGTCCTGCGCGAGCGCCGCACGGCCGAGCTTCTCGCCGAGAACAGCCGCTGGGAGTACGACAACCTGCCGTACTGGGATGGCGAGGTCGACTGCTGCATCAACGCCTGGACGGTCGCGAACGGTCTGTGGCTCGGCGCCGACATCACCGGCATCGTCGACTGGTTCCTCGAGCATCGACTGCCCAACGGCGGCTGGAACTGCGAGTGGATCGAGGGCTCAACGCGATCGTCGTTCCACTCGACGCTCAATTCGCTCAAGGGACTGCTCGCCTACGACGTCACGACCGGAGGCACGGACGGGACGCGCGCTGCCCGGCGCTGCGGTGAGGAGTACCTCCTGCAGCGCGGGCTCTTCCGCCGTCTCTCGACGGGCGAACCGGTGGCACCGTGGGTGGACCGCTTCGGCTACCCGTTCCGCTGGTTCTACAACGTACTCAACGCAGCCGAGTACTTCCGCCAGGCTTCGCTGCTTGACGGCGCGACGCCGGACCCGCGCATGGCTGACGCGATCGAGCTCGTCCGTGCCGCCAGGCAGCCGGACGGCACCTGGCTCCAGACCCGCCGGCACCCCGGGCGGGTGTGGTTCCAGGTCGACGCGCCGGCGGGGGAGCCATCGAAGTGGCTGACTCTGTTCGGGACACGAGTGCTTGCCTGGTGGGACTCCCAGACTCCCTAGTTGTGAGGAGTGACCAGGCCATTGACCCCAACTTAGGAACACGCCCTAGCCGGGTTTCGTCCAGATAAGGAGTAGCGCCGGAGGAGGTGGCGGCGGCGGTACCGCGCCCCTGGAAGCATCTCGACAGCGATGCGGCGCGTTCCGGCGTAGGTCTGCGGCGGTGGCCACACCGTCGGGGGCCGGGGTGCTCCCAGTAGCTCTTCCCGGCCCGGCTCGAAGTCGTAGCTCTGCTCCTCGAGGCTCGCAGACCCCGCGGTTTGGGTCAGCTCGGCAGGAGGCCGGGTAGGGACTCGCACGCCCCAGCCGCCTCCGACGGCGCGCAGAGCGGGTCACACGACGATCCGCATCGGACGGCCGCGTCCGTCCGGCTCGCCGCCCAATGTCTGGGCGGTGCCCGCGGCGAACCGCTGCGCCGACCACGCAGCGGCCAGCGCGTCGAGCGCGTCATCCAGACCGGCGCCGGTCGGTGCCGCAGCCAGCGCGGCTGGAACATCCACAGTGGACGACAATGCGTCGATGCGCTGCCAGGCTCCCGGCGCGCTTTTCTTCCGGGCGAAGTCGACCTCGGGAGCCATCGCCCGGAAGGACACCTCGGGGTGCACCTCCACCACCCCCGGCGGCAGCGGTACCCCTTCCCATTGCCGGATCTTCGGCAGGATCCGCCAAGTGAAGATCGTCATGCCAGCTTCTCCCCGTACCCGCAGCGCTTCGCCGGCCTCCCCATGAGTGGTCGAGTGGAGCACCGCCCGGACCGGAGTGAGGAACACTGAGGAGGCTGCCCGGCCCAGCCGTCGGCGGGCCTCCAGGTCACAAGCGCGCGTACCGAGTTCCGGCAGGCCGATGGGGATGTCGACGCCAACGGCCGCGCAGTCACGGGTGTAATCCAGCACTGCGGCCGCGTCGGGGGCGATCGCCCAGGAGACGATGCCGTCACGCACGAGCGCGACCAGCCAACGTTCGCCCGCGCCGTCGACCCCAGCGATCACGTCCTGCGCGTTACTCACCTGATCAGTCTGGGTCACGGCGTTCGGTGCCTACTCGTAGATTCCCTCGATCTGCCAGCGTCCTGTTTCACAAACCAGCAGTACCGCGAGGAGCTCTCCAGCGGGTTGAGCATCGAGCACCGCCTGCAGCCGCGCGCAGCGCCGACCTCCACCGGGTTCCCACCAGCGTTCCTCGACCAGCCAGGGTCCAGCCCACGTCAGCACCCGGCGTGGCGGGTTCCCGTCCATGGCAATCCGGTGTGGGACACCGGTGAGCCTTCCACGCCCGCTCACCCCGACGACGCGTCCGGCATCGTCAAGCACCTCCGCAGCCAGCGGACGGGTAGGTACTCGGGAGGGGGACGGCGCGGGCAACCGACCCGGCCAGGGAGGGTCCGCATCGCGCGCCGGAGTGGGGTCGTGCCCCCAGGGCACCAGGCGCACCCGGTCAACCGGACTGCGGCCACCCCCGAGCACCCCGGTGAGTACCGCCTCGGGCCCGAGCATTCCTTGCACCCGAACCAGCGCCCGGCCGGCTCGCTCGTCGTCCTCCCCCGACTCTCCCCACAACCCGCGCTGCAAGGCCTGCTCACCGATCACCTCCTCCGGAATCAGCTGCAGCAACGTGATGCCCCCGCTGGGCCGTGGCCCGCGGGAGGTCAGCCAGCCGTCCAGCTGCCAGCGCACCCGATCGGCGATGCCGGCTGCGGTCAGCGGCTCGGCGCAGCGCCACACCCGGTGCAGCTCTTCGCCTGTCTCGGTACAGGCGCTGACCCCTAGCCGGACGCAGGCCAGGCCGCGGGAGGCCAGTGCGGCGTGCAGCTGCTCCGCAGGTTCCCGGGAGGCGAACGCTGCCACATCAACCCGGTCCACCGGTGGGTCCAGCCGGCGAGTGATGGTGAGGTCGACCGGCAGGTGACGGCGGGCCAGTGGGCGCTCGTCGAGGCCTTGGGCGAGCCGGTGCGCTTGCACCCCGTCAACACCGAACCGGGAGGCGACGTCGTCGACGGTCAGAGCGGCGAACGCGCCGAGGGTGCGCAGGCCCAGCCGGTGCAACAGGTCCGCCAGCGCGGCTCGATCAGCCCCGGACTGGCACAGCTCAGCGATGCTCAGGGTGGCGAGGAAGCCGGCCGACCCCTCCGGTGGCACCAGCAGCCCCCGGCGCGCGGCCAGAGTCGCGGTGAACAGGCCGTCGGCGATGCCGATCTGGCATTCCACCCCGGTCCGCGCGGCGACCACATCGACGATCCGCTCGGCCACCGCGGGTTCGCTGCCGAAGTACCGGGTCGGACCGCGGGCCGGCACCGCAACCAGTCCGGGGCGCACCACCTCCACCCCGGGCGCCAGGGCCTCGACCGCGGCGACCACCGGCTCGAACGCCCGGGCGTCCCGATCCGGGTCGTCGGCGAGCACGACCAGCTCTGGGCAGCGGCCCTGCGCCTCACGGCGGCGTTGCCCGCGGCGCACCCCCTGCGCCCGGGCCGCCGCTGTGCAGGCCACCACCCGATTGGCGGCCGCCACCGCCACCGGAGTCTGCGCCGCCAAGCCGTCGGCGACCATTCCGGCTACCACAGGCCAGTCCGGGCACCAGACCACCACCACTCGGGCAGGCACCTCAGCCCACCGCCCTGATCTCCGGAATCGAGCCCGCGAGCGTCTCCGCTACACCGCCGGGACCGGGCAGCAACAAGCGGGCAGCGCGAGACCGGGCCGCCGCACCGCGGCCTACCACGCACACGACGACCTCGCGGCTGCGCAGTCGCCCATGTCCGGCCTCGGCGCCGTGCCAGGACTCGGTGCGGCAGTCCAGCTCGATGTCCGCGCCCGGCCATCGACCGAGCGGAAGCAGTACCGATCCCCGCTGCCGCGCCCGGGCGGCCAGGGATCGCCGCGCCCCGGAGGGCATTCGGTCCACACCGCCCAGCGCCACCAAACCCACCCCGTCGAGCAGCGCCGCCGCCACGGGTGCGGGATCCGACCCAGGCCGGGGGACCAGCGCCAGCCGCTGCACTACCACCCCTACCTCGGCCGCTGCCAACACTCCGAGGTCGCAAACGCCGACCACCGCGGCCCAGGCACCCTGCTTGGTGGCCGCGACCAGCAGCGCGAGCAGCAACGCCGTCGAGCCGTGCACCGCGACCACCGATCCCCGGCGCAGCCCACCACCGGGTAGCAGCGGCGCCAGCGGTTCGACCACCGGGAACGGCAGTCGGCCGCCGGGGACGTCAAGCCGGTCAACCAGCGTCGACGCGGGTGCAACCGGCACCCGCTGCAGTACGGACGCGACGCTCCCACCCGCCATCCGGCTACCTCCTCCACGGTGGGGTGCGTGCCGTCGTCAAGCAGCTGGCGAGCCGCACCCGGATCCGCTGTGGGGAGACAGCGTCAACAACATTATAGAACATATGTTCGAAGTTGAGCCGCTTAACGCGCTGAAGAGGGACGCGGGTGATCTAGATGCCCGAGCCGCCTGTGGTGACCAGCGGACCGGCGGGCACACTCGGCGCCGTGGCGGGCTTCGGCTGGGTCTCCTTGTGCACCGACTACGGCTACACGGACGGTTTCGTGGCCGCCTGCCACGGCGTCATCGCCGGGATCGCACCCCGTGCCCGAATACTCGACGTAACGCACGCGATCGGTCCAGGCGATGTGCGTCACGGCTCGGTGGTGCTCGCTGACACGCTGCCCTGGTTACCACCGGCGGTGCATGTCGCGGTCGTCGACCCCGGAGTCGGTACGGCGCGGCGCGGGCTCGCGCTGGTCAGCGGCGACGCGATACTGGTCGGCCCGGACAACGGGCTACTGATTCCTGCAGCGAAGGTCCTGGGAGGGGTGCATGCCGCCTATGAACTCGTCGACCCCGCCTACCGGCTACCGGTGGTGAGTGCGACCTTCCACGGTCGTGATGTCTTCGCGCCGGCGGCGGCTCACCTGGCTGTTGGCATACCACCGGACGCGCTCGGCCCCAGGGTTGAGCCGGGCTCGCTCGTCACCCTCCCGGTGCCGATGTGTCACGTGGACGGCGACCGGATCCGGGTCGAGGTGCTGACCGTTGATCACTTCGGCAACGTGGCGCTGGCCGCCGGCGCAGCGGAGCTGGCAGCGGTTGAACTGCGAACCGGGACAGCGGCGATCCTGCGGTGGCCTGCCGGCGTAGAGCCGGTACTGATCGGCACGACCTTTGCGGACGTGGCGCACGGAGAGCTCGTCCTGCTGGTCGACTCCGCCGGGCGCCTCGCGGTGGCACTTCGCGGCGGCTCGGCCACAGGTCGCACCGGCTTGCGCCCCGGCACAGTGGTCGAGATCACCCAGCAACAGCAACAAGCATCCATGTGACAGTTGGCAAGTGCCCTACGACTACGACAAGCATCCATGTGGTGGGCGGGGGGACTGGGTTAGTGCGCGAAGTGGCGGGTGCCGGTGAGGTAGAGGGAAGCGCCAGCGGCCTGTGCAGCGGTGATCACCTCGGAATCGCGGACCGAGCCTCCGGGGTGCACCACGGCGCGGACCCCGGCGTCGAGCAGTACTTCCAGCCCGTCGGGGAACGGGAAGAACGCATCGGAGGCAGCCACCGAGCCTTTCGCCCGCTGGCCGGCTCGAGTAACCGCGAGCCGGGCGGCGTCAACCCGGTTCACCTGTCCCATTCCAATTCCGACAGTGGCCTGGTCCGCGGCGAGCAGGATCGCGTTGGAGCGCACCGCGCGGCAGGTCCGCCAAGCGAAGGCCAGGTCGGCCAGGGTCGCTTCGTCCGCCGGTGCGCCGGTGGCGAGTGTCCAGGACGCCGGATCGTCACCAGGAGCGTCGAGCGCGTCTCGGGTCTGCAGCAGCAGTCCCCCAGACAGCGCCCGGAACTCGACACCGCCACGCTGCGGTGCCTCGGTCCGCAGCAATCGCAGGTTCTTCTTGCGCGTCAGCACGTCCAGGGCACCCTCGGCGTACGACGGCGCCAGCAGCACTTCGGTGAACACCTCGGTGATCTGCTCGGCCAGCTCGACGGTGACCTCACGGTTGACCGCAATCACTCCCCCGAATGCGCTCACCGGGTCGCAGGCATGCGCCCTGCGGTAGGCATCGGTGACATCCCCGAAGCTGGCCACCGCGATACCGCACGGATTGGCGTGCTTGATGATCGATACGCAGGCGATGTCGTGATCATGCGCGGCCCGCCAGGCCGCGTCGGCGTCAACGTAGTTGTTGTAGGACATCTCCTTGCCGTGCAGCTGCTCCGCGCCGGCTAGACCCCCAGCCGCGCGGTGGCTCGTGGTGTACAGCGCGGCTCGCTGGTGCGGGTTCTCCCCGTAGCGCAACGCCGCTGCCCGCTGCCAAGAGGCACCCACCCACGCTGGGAACCCGTCATTCTCAGACATTGACGATGCCATCCAGGACGCCACCGCGATGTCGTAGTCCGCGGTGTGCCGAAACGCGGCGACGGCCAGCGCCTGGCGCTGCGCCAGGGTGAAACCACCGACCCGGACCGCGTCCAGCACAGCGGCGTAGGCGGCGGGGTCCACCACTACGGCCACCGAGGCGTGGTTCTTCGCGGCAGCCCGCAACATCGCTGGGCCACCGATGTCGATCTGCTCGACGCACTCGTCAAAACCCGCCCCGGAGGCAACAGTGGACTGGAACGGATACAGGTTGACGACCAGTAGGTCGAACGGCTCGATGTCCAGGTCGGTCAACTGGGTCAGGTGCTCGGGCTTGCGGCTGTCGGCGAGCAACCCGGCGTGCACCCGGGGATGCAAGGTCTTGACCCGCCCGTCCAGGCACTCCGGGAAGCCGGTGAGTTCCTCGACCGGGGTCACTGGAACGCCCGCGGCGGCGATCGTGGCCGCGGTCGAGCCGGTGGAGACGATTTGGACCCCGGCCCCGTGCAGGCCAGTGGCCAGCTCCAGCAGTTCGCTCTTGTCCGAGACGCTCAACAACGCCCGACGCACAGCCCTGCGAACCTCAGCGGTCACGGCAGCGAGACCTTTCGTCCGGTGACAGTGCACCCACAGCGAACCAACTCGGCGACGACCTCGACCAGCATGCGCCGCTCCACGACCTTGATCCTCTCGTGCAGCCGCTGCTCGGTATCGCCGGGTAACACCTCGACGGCCCGTTGGGCCAGGATCGGGCCGGTGTCCACGCCGGCGTCCACCAGGTGCATGGTCGCGCCGGTGACCCGGACCCCATGTGCCAGCGCATCAGCCACCGGGTACGGACCGGGGAACGCGGGCAGCAGCGCGGGATGGGTGTTCACGATGCGCCCGCCGAAGCGGTCCAAGAACGCCGGGCCCAGGATCTTCATGAATCCGGCCGTGACGATCAGATCCGGTCGATGCGCGGCGACCGCCTCGGTGAGTGCAGCGTCCCAGGACGCCCGGTCGGTGTAGCGTGCCAATTCGACGACAAAGGTGGGCAGGTCACGGTCGGCGGCGCGCCGCAGCGCTGCGGTGCCGGCTCGGTCCGCCCCGACGGCGACAACTGCGGCGGGATAGTCCGGACCGGCGGCGTCCAACAACGCCTGCAGCAGCGTCCCGGTACCGGACACCAGCACAGCGACCCGAGTCGGAATCGGTAGGCGGAGCTGATGCACGGTCAGCGCAGGCTCCTGGCGGCAGGGCGGATGGCGAGCACCCAGACTAGCTCGCCCCCATGGAGCTCGGATCGGCCTGGCTGAGGGATCCGTCGTGGAGGTGGTGGGTCTGCGGGTCACCGGTCCGGCGGCGGCTGTGTTTGAGCAGCGCAGGGTAGTCGGTAGCGATGCCTTGCAGGATGGTTTCAATGGCTCGCTCGATCGCTGGGTCGCTGGTGGGTGCGTGGCCGAACAGCGTGCGGTAGTGGATGAGTGACCCGAGCAGGTCGAGGACGAGCTCGCGGTCGAGGTCCGTGCGCAAGTCCCCCCGGGCGAGGGCGCGATCGAGTGTTTGCGCGACAGCGGCGCGCGGTGGGTCGAACAGCGTGGCCATGAAGTCCGCGCGGAGCTCGGACTCGTCCGCGCAATCAGCAAGGAGGGGGCCGAGCACGTCCGGGGGCATGCGTTGGAAGGCCGCCACAAAGACATTGATGCCGTCGGTGAGGTCGCACAATGTGCACTCGGTGTCCGGCACTTGCGCCGCACCCAGGCGTCGGGCGAGCACCGCGAGGACGAGGTGCTGGCGGGTAGGCCAGCGGCGGCGGATTGCAGGCTTGGTGGTGCCGGCGCGGCGGGCGACCTCTTCGAGGGTCAACCGGCTGTAGCCCGAGTCGCCCAGCACAGCATCCGTGGCGTCGAGCACGGCAGCGTCGATGGAGGTGTTCCGCGGCCGGCCAGCGCGCGCAGCCAGCACAGCGGAATCGCGAGAGAAAGTCACAGCACCATTCTACGTTCCGATCCGGAACGGAATATAATCGGGCTCCGGCGCGCTGAGGCAGAGCGACCGCACGGCCACGCACCGATGGAGCCACAGATGTCATCGAACGTCGCGTCCGAGACCGGCCAAAAGGCCGGCCGCCGGGAATGGGTCGGGCTCGCCGTGCTGGCCCTACCCACGATGCTCATCGGTCTTGATATCACCGTGCTGCACCTGGCGGTGCCGCAGCTGAGTGTCGATCTCCAACCCAGCAGCTCCCAGTTGCTGTGGATCGTCGACATCTACGGGTTCCTGATCGCCGGGTTCCTGCTGACGATGGGAACGCTGGGCGACCGTATCGGCCGCCGGCGGCTGCTGCTCGTCGGCGCCGCCACCTTCGCTCTCGCTTCGGGGTTCGCCGCGTTCTCCTCGACTCCTGAGATGCTAATCGCGGCCCGCGCACTGCTGGGCATCGCCGGGGCGACGCTGATGCCATCCACCCTCTCGTTGATCCGCAACATGTTCCTCGACGCGCAGCAGCGCACAGTTGCGATCTCGGCCTGGATGACCAGCTTGATGGCCGGCACCGCGATTGGTCCACTGGTCGGTGGGGCGTTGCTGGCACACTTCTGGTGGGGCTCGGTGTTCCTGTTGAGCATCCCCGTGATGTTGCTGTTGCTCGCGGTGGCGCCGGTACTGCTACCCGAGTACCGCAACCCCGGGTCGGGTCGAATCGACCCGAGCAGCGTAGTGCTGTCCCTAGCCGCCATCCTGCCGGTGGTCTACGGCCTCAAGGAATCCGCCGCACACGGCCTGGGGTGGCTACCCGCGCTGTCCCTCATGGCCGGTCTCACCATCGGCGCGGTATTCATCCGCCGACAACGCACGCTTGCCGATCCGACGCTCGACCTGCAACTGTTCGGCGACCGTGCCTTCAGCGCGTCAGTGACTACGCACCTGTTGTCCCTGTTCCTCGTGGCCGGGATCCAATACCTCATCGCGCAGCATCTGCAGCTGGTGCTCGGACTGCCGCCCTTACAAGCCGGGTTGTGGACCTTGCCCGCAGCCATCGGAGGGCTCGTGGGTGCGATGCTGGCCCCGGTCCTGGTCCGAACCACCTCTCCGTCGGGCGTGATCACCGCCGGTCTGGTGACCGGGTCCGTCGGCTTCGGGATTCTCACCCAGATCGACGCGCACGCCGGCCTCCCGGTTCTGGTAGTCGGATTCATCATCACCTCATTCGCCATCGGGCTGGTAACGGCGCTGACCACCGACCTGATCATCGGATCGGCGCCTCCGGAACGGGCCGGTGCCGCGTCGGGGATCTCAGAGACCAGCGCCGAGCTCGGTATCGCGCTGGGCATCGCGGTGCTGGGCAGTATCGGCACCGCCGTCTACCGCAACCAGGTTGCTGGCGCTGTCCTGGTCGGCGTCCCGCCCGACGCGGCCCAAGCCACCCGAGACACCCTGGGTGGCGCAGTGGCCGCGGCCAACCAGCTACCCGGCGAACGTGGCATCGAGCTGCTCCACACCGCCCGCGAGGCGTTCACCCAAGGGCTGCAACTCAACGCCGGCCTCAGCGCCCTGGTCGTCATCGGCCTGGCCATCATGTCCGCAACCCTGCTACGCCACGCGTCCACGAGTTCCGGTCCCGATGGTCTGCCGGACCAGCAGCGGGGCGGGTCACCTCACGATCTCGGCACGCACGATGCAGCCGGTCGCCGTCTGGCGAACAATGAGTACGGAACTAACTGAACGATGACACCCTTGGAGAACCCATGTCCATCGAGCTGAACCACACGATCGTCGCAGCCCGCGACAAGAAAGCAGCCGCTGATTTCTTGGCCACCATTCTGGGACTGGAGGTCGGCGCCCCTTACGGCCCGTTCCTTCCCGTCGAAACCAGCAACAGCGTCACTTTGGACTTCATGGACAGCGACGCGGATCAGATCGTCCCGCAGCACTACGCGTTCCTGGTATCCGAAGAGGATTTCGACGTCATTTTCGCCCGTATCCAGCAGGCCGGTATCGCATTCTACGCCGACCCCGGCCGCCATGAGGCCGGGGTGATCAACCACCACGATGGTGGCCGCGGCGCATACTTCACCGACCCGAACGGGCACATTCTGGAGATCATCACCCGCCCGTACGGCAGCGGCGGGTGAGGGTGGCGTGGTGAACGATTCATCTGCGTGGGCTGGACGTGACGAATTGCTCGCAGAGGCAGCACGCCGCGCACGCCGATACGTCGACAGCGTGGACCGCCGTCCGGTAGCGCCGGCACCCGCGGCGCTGGTGGGTCTGGATCGTTTCGATGAGCCGCTGCCGGAGCACTCGTCGGATCCACTGGAGACACTGTCGTTATTGGACGAGGCGGGCTCGGACGCGACGGTGGCCACGACCGGTCCGCGGTATTTCGGATTTGTCAACGGCGGTACGTTACCGATCGCGTTGGCCTCCGGATGGCTTGGGATGGCATGGGATCAAAACGCCGCTTTGCCGGTGATGAGTCCGGTGGCGGCCCACTTGCATGAGGTCACTCGGAA
>DASQVB010000315.1:0-4033 GCA_035640975.1 Pseudonocardiaceae bacterium | reverse complement strand
CTCCGTGCGCCACCCCAGCTCGACCCCTGATTTGACAGACCCTGGGGATTCTCCGGATACAGACCGGGGTGGAACTTTCTATCGTCATGAACATCGTACACAGGGACGTACGGTGTATATGCCAGCGGGAACGGCTGGAGGTTCACGACCGTGACGACGACCGAGTTACCCACCCCAACTGCCATCTGGGTCGACTCCGAAACTGAGCTGGAAGAACTTGTCGTCGCAGCCAGGTCGGGTTGCGCAACGAGTTGGCGTGAAATTGTCAACCGTTTCGACAACTGCCTTTGGCGCAGCGCCAGAGCCCGCGGTCTCGACGGGCCCACCGCCGACGACGTGGTGCAGCAGACTTGGCTGGCCGCGGTCACGAACATCGAGACGCTGCGAAGCGCACAGGCGCTCGGAGGCTGGCTGCGCAGCATCCTGCACCGCGAATGTCTCAAGGCGTTCAGCCTCCGTCAACGAGAGACCCCGCGCATCGACGACGCCGAGCTGATCGGAAACACCCAAGGTCGAACCGTCGTGATGCGCACCGAGCCGCGGTCGCCCGAGGAGGAGACGCTCCAGCGGGAGCAGCGGATGCTGGTGCAGACGGCACAGCGCCGGCTGTCGCGCCGCGACCAGGACCTTCTCACGCTGCTTGTCGTCGAGCCGCCATTGCCCTACACCGAGATCTCCCGCCGGCTCGGCATGCCGATCGGGAGTATCGGACCCACCCGGGCCCGGTGCTTCGCCAGGCTGCGTCGCGAGCTCGCCGCGCTGGACGCCATCGGTGGGTACGGCGCTGGCAGCGACTGCCGAGGCTCCTGCCGGGACCGCCAAGCCATGACCTGAGTGCCGCAGACCGTATCAATCGCACGGAATACGGACGGGGTGCTTTTCGGCGCAGAAGATCGTCAGTGAAAAAGCTATCCGTGCCCACTCTGCAGCCGCGTTAGGCTCCACTCATGCTGGTTGGGCGCGATCACGAGCGTGAGCGGATTCGGATCGTGCTGGCAAATGCCGTGCAAGGCGAGCCCGGAGCGCTGGTGATCCGCGGTGACCCGGGCATGGGAAAGACTAAGCTTCTTTCCGCCGCTGCCGAAAGTGCGAACGATCTGCGGATCATCCGCGTCGACGGGCACGAAGCCGAGACCGACATCCCGTACGCCGCGTTGTCCATGCTTCTCGGGCCGCTCATCCACGGGTTGGCGGGGCTTCCGGCCACGCAGGCCACGGCGTTGAAGGCGGCCCTGGACCTGGGTCCGGCGGTGCACGGTGACCGGCTGGGGGTGGCTGCCGCCACCCTCACCCTGCTGGCGAACTCCGCCGACGACCAACCGCTGTTCATTGCGGTGGATGACGCACACCTGCTCGATCTCCCGTCACTGGAGGCCTTGGTCTTCTCGATCCGCCGGATGCGAGCCGAGCGCATAGCGGTGGTGCTCACAGCTCGCTACGCCGTCGATGTCGCGCCGGCTGCGGAGCGGTGGCTGGCCGCGTTACCGGAGATGGCCCTCAACGGCCTGGACTTCACAGCGGCCAAGCAGTTGGTGGCCGATCGGGGCGTGCTGTCCAGCGCGATGTGGGAGGCGACCGCCGGTAACCCGCTCGCGCTGCTGGACCTGCCGACCACCTGGTCATCGACGTTGCCGGTCGAGCCGGTGCACCTCAGCAGGCGGCTGGTTCGCGCCTACGAGCGGCGGATGGCCGGCCTGTCCGAGAACACCCGACGCGCCGTCCTGCTGATCGCGGTCGCGGGCTCGGCGGACGACGCAGTGGACGACGCGCTGGCCCAGCAGGGCGGCAGTCGACGCGACCTGGACGCGGCCGAAGACGCGGGCCTACTCGTGCAGGACACCAGCGGTCTCCGCTTCCGGCACCCACTCGTTCGTAGCGCGATCTATCACGCGGCCACTGCGGGCCGAAAGCGCAGCGCGCACCAGGCACTGGCCGCCGTCTACGAGCGGCGACGGAGTCCGGGAGCGGCGGAGCGGCGCGCCTTCCATCTTGCTGCCGCAACCTCCAGCCCAGACGAGGACATCGCCAGCCAGCTGGCCGCCGCAGCCAGACAGGCCGCAGCTCGGCAGAGCCACGTTACGGCACTTGCCCTGTTCGAACGGGCGGCGCGGTTGAGCCCGGTCGGACCGGCGCGGACCCAGCGGCTCCTGGACGCGGCATTGATGAGCCAGGCCGCCGGGTGCGCCGGGGGTGCCGTGCCACTACTCGAACTCGCGTTGGCCGAAGCGGACAATCAGCACTTGATCACCACTGTGCAGCAGCTGCAGTGCCGCGTTCAGATGTGGTGCGGTCAACCGATCGAGGCACGTGACGACCTCCTCGCCCTCGCCGACCGAACCGAGATCACCGATCCCGCGTGGTCAGCCCGTATGCGCAGCCAGGCAGCTCTGACGAGCGCCAACCTCGGTGATCACCGCCTGGCCGTTGAAACGGCAGGTCGGGCGGCTCGGCTTGTGCAGCACCTGCCGCCTGTGGCCCGCCTGCCGGTGGTGGTGATCGAGGCCCTCACCCTGGCCATCGACGGCGCGAGCACACCGGCGCGCGATCTGCTCGCCTGGTGCGAGGAGCACTTGGCAGAGCACGACCCCCTGTCAATCGACCAGCTCCTCGTCGTCGCCGCGAACGCCTACGCGTCGGTCGAGGACCCCGCGTCGGCGCGCCGGTGGCTCGAGTTCGCAGTCCGGACGACGCGGTCGGCAGGCGGGGTGGGTCTGCTGCCCTTCCAGCTGTCGTGGCTGGCCAGCGCATGCTGGCGCGACGGCGACTGGGCGGCCGGGCTGGCCCACGCACACGCCGCAGTGAGCCTCACCGAGGAGACCGGCTGGTTGACCGAACTACCGCACGCCTTGATCGTCCTGGCCACCTTCGAAGCGACCCTCGGCGACGCGGCAGGCTGTCGAGAGCACGCTGCCAGGGCGGTCGAGCTGGCTGCACCGTCCGGGGCTCGGATCTTCGAGGCTTATGCCGCCCGAACACTGGGCCTGCTCGAGTTGGGCGAGGGTCGTCCAGGTCCCGCCGCCGAACACCTCTCCGCCATCGCCGAGTTCGCCGATACGCACGGGCTGGGCAATCCGGTGCTGCTCAGCTGGGCGGGGGACCTGGTCGAGGCGCACGTCCGCGCGGGCCAGCCACACGGGGCCCAGCATGCCTTCGATGTGCTCGTCAGAGAGGCCGAGCGGACCGGTCGGCCCACCGAACATGCGATCGCCGCCCGCTGCCGCGGCTTGCTGTACGCCGACGACGAGCAGGGGTACGACGCTTTCACTGAGGCACTGCAGTGGCACGAGCGCGCGCGGCAGCCCTTCGAGCAGGCCCGCAGCCAGCTGTGCTTCGGTGAGTTCATGCGCCGCCGCCGCCGCCCGACCGAGGCCCGGCAAGTGCTTGGTGACGCGCTGAGCACCTTCACCCGGCTCGGCGCGAGATTGTGGGCACAGCGGACCGAGGCCGAGCTCCGCGCGACGGGAATCGCGTCGCGGCCTCGCCGTGAAGGGTCGACCACTCAGCTCACCCCGCAGGAGATGCAGGTGGCGCTGGTCGTCGCGGATGGAGCCACCAACGTGGAGGCCGCCGCACAACTGTTCCTCTCCGCCAAAACGATCGAGTTCCATCTCTCGAACACCTATCGCAAGCTGGGAATCCGATCGCGCGCTCAGCTTGTCCGGGTCTTCGCCAATACCTCGGGCGCGCTGGGTGGAGGCGAGGTTCGCGACGGCGTCTCGCTCACCGCCAGGTAAGGCCGCTGCGCAGCATCGACTGTGAGGTGTCATCGATCCGGTGGAGGGGTATCCCCAGCGGGCAGACCGTCATGATTCAAAGACGACCGGAGGTGGACAACCATGCCGGGACGCGATGAGCTGCCCAGCACGCTGGAGCGCTCCGACGACAAGGCGAAGCGGACGTGGATCAAAGCGCACGACTCTGCCGTGGACAGCTACGGCGAGGGTGAACGGGCCCATCGCACCGCGTTCGCCGCCGTGAAACATACCCACGAGAAGGTCGGCGACCGCTGGGAGCCCAAGGAACAAGCAGGTCC
>DASQVB010000314.1:0-4358 GCA_035640975.1 Pseudonocardiaceae bacterium | reverse complement strand
GGGATCACCACCAGCGCCGCGGTGGTGTTCATCGAGACGACACCGAAGACCTGCGCGGAGATCGCGAGCAACGGCAGCCCGGCCAGCAGGAGGTGCAGGCCGATCCGCGCGGCCATCCGGGTCCGGTCGTCGGACCGTTCTCGGACGCTGGCGCGGGGTGTGAATGCCGTGCTGGCGGTGACGGCGCGCGGCGCGAACGAGGGGGCGGACACGCGCGGTGACAGTAGGGACGGCGGCGCCGACGTAGGCCTATCTTGAGAATCCCAGCGCCCGGTAGCCGGTTCATTCGCGATTTTCGGCGACGAGCGGCGCGACGATTACTCCGACTGTCGCAGTCGTTGCGGCCGAAGGCACGGGCCGGATCTCAGGAACGCCGGTGGACTTGCCCGGCTGGAGTCCGGTGCCCACGACGAGCGGTCGGTGCTACACGGTGATCGACGTTGACCGAGGCCGGGACTAGGTGAGGCGGCTGAGGAACCGGCCGACTCTGGCCGCGGTGCTGGGGTTCTCGGTCAGTGCGTAGTCGTAGAGCGCGATCGGGATCGCGAACGAGTAGGTCGGGTAGGCGTGGATCGAGTTGATAATCGCGTCGACGGTGAGGCCGTTGTTCATCGCCAGGGTGAGCTCATTGATCATCTCGCCGGCGCACTGCCCGGCGATGTGGGCTCCGATGAGCCGCCGTTTGCCGTCGATGAGGAACTTCATCAGGCCGACGGGTTCGGCATCGGTCACCGCGCGCTCGTTGTGACTGTAGGGGAAGCGGATGACCTGGAAGGTGTCACCTGCCGCGCGGGCCTGCTCTTCGGTGCGGCCGACGTGCGCGATTTCCGGATCGGTAAAGGTGACCCACGGCAGGTGTCCAGGGGTGAACTTCGCTTTGATCGGGACGAAGATGTTGCGCACCGCGTGCGCCGCCTGGTGACCGGCGTAGTGGGTGAATGCCGGCCCACCGGTCACGTCGCCGACGGCGTAGATGTGTGGCTGATTGGTCTGAAGTAGCTCGTTGACGGTGATTCCCCGCTGGTTGGTGGCGACCCCGGCGGCGTCCAACCCAAGCGATTCCACATTGGGCACCCGCCCGACCGCGCACAGGATCTCGTCCACCCGCAGCTCGCCATCGTCGAGGGTGAGAACCGTATCCGCGCCGTCGCGGTGCACTGCGCGCAGCCTGGCATCCAGCCGCACGTCGATACCGTCGTCGGCGAACTGGCGCTCCAGCACGTCGATCGTCTCGGCGTCGTCGCGGGGGATCAAATGCGGCCCACGCTGCAGCACGGTCACCGTGGAACCGAGCCGGTGCAACGCCTGGGCGAGCTCCACACCGATCGGACCGCCACCGATCACCGCCAGCCGGCCCGGGAGGTCGCTGAGGTCGAAGACGTCTTCGTTGGTGAGGTAACCGACCTCGGCCAGCCCCTCGGTGGGCGGTACCGCCGGCCGGCTGCCCGAGGCGATCAGGACGAATTTGGCGGTGATGTCTCGGTCTGTCAGGCGCAGCGTGTGTGGATCACTGAAGGTGGTGCCGCCGAGCAGGACATCCACTCCCAGCTCGGACAACGCCGCGGTGTCGTCCAGCTTGCCGACGTCGGAGATGGCTCGCTGCACCCGGGCGTTGACCGCGGCCAGCCCGTTGTTCACCGGTTGCGCGGATAGTCCCCAGCGCTGCGCGGTGGCGGCCTCGTGGGCCACTCGGGACGCCTTGATCAACGCCTTGCTCGGCACGCAGCCGTAGTGCAGGCAGTCCCCACCAACCTGCTCCTTGTCGATCAAAGCGACTCGTTTGCCGAAAAACCGGGCAAGCCGGGCGGCGGTCAACCCACCCGATCCACCGCCGATAATCGCCAGATCGTAGTCGAACGACGGCATTGCTTTTCCCCGATCAGTTACGGTTGGTCGTCGTTACGAGCAACGTTTTGGGGGTTGGTGGCTCTTGAAGAGCCACCAACTAGGCGCGCAGGGCGAATCCGGTCGTCGGGCGTGCGTGGGAGCCAGCGGCGCACGGCGACGCCATCCTGCAGCAGCGCGTCGCCGCCCATCTGCCGGATGTCCTCTACCGGCCGCGGCGTCTGCTGCCCGCGCGTTGCGGCCAGCGCGTAGCGGGCCAGGGTTCCTGGTGAGTACACCTGCCACAGCCTGGCACGGCGCATGCCGAGCAACCCGTAGAGCTGGCGGTTCTCATCGGCAAGGAACAGACCCGGCCAGCTGACGTGGTCGGCGAGCGCGGCCAGCGCGTCGGGTGGGCTGAATCCGCACGCAACCAACCCGATCGGCCATCCGGCGGCCTGCTCGCGCACCTGCACGAGGTGCTGCTGGCACGGCAGTCAAAACCGGTGCCGGATCGCGGTGAGCAGGTACCTGCCGGGCAGCGCGCCGAGGTCCACGATCCGGCCGGTGCGCGCATCGGGCAGCTCGAGCCCGTCGAGCGGGACGGGCTGATCGACTTCACGTGGCACGGACGTCGACGATGGGCAGCAACCGGCGGAGTTCGATGTTTTCGATCGGGTCCAGCACCGAGTGCTGTACGCAGGCGGGAACGAGTTCACCGGTCTCGGGGTGGGCCATCGCGTAGTGGCAGGACGCCAGCCGTTGCTGGGTGGCGAGGATCCGCGGATCGGAGGCTTTCTCACCGCGTTGCATCAACTCCCACGCCGGTGTGACGTCCGCGGCGTCCATGAACTGGTGCACCACAAACGACACCGGTCGCACGCCGTGGCGCAGCAGCGCCCGCAACCCACCGGCGCGGCGCACGGTACGCGCCAACCACTTGAGTGCGATCACCACGAGGACCGGGTGGCGCACGATCGTCCGGACCAGCTTGCCGGCCAGGTCCGGAGCCTCCACGCCGGTGAAGTTGATCCCACCGAGGTAGCGGAAGAAGGCCTCTCTGGTGGCGAGATCACCAGCGTCGTCACCGGACAGGAACGGGTGCCAATGCGGGCCCACGAAGAACCCATAGGCCGCCCGGTTGCACCGCAGGTCGCCGTGCTGAATCACGGTGTAGTCCAGCGTGGTGCCCGCGCCCTTTTCGATCTCCCGCCAGACCGGGTCCATTCCGACCTGCTCATAGTCCTCGTGCCAGCGCCGGTCGTCCCCGACGAACGCTGCCGGCTGGAAGGAGAACATGCCGAAGCCCATCGCGTGGCAATCCCGCACCAAATCTGCGACCTGACCGAGGTTGGCCGGAGTGACGGTCATGTTGTGCGCCAGAAAGAAGCGCACCCCATGCTTGGCGCGGAGGTTCTTGAACATCTCCACGAACCGCTGCCGGTACGGGTTGAGTTCGCGTTCGCTGGGTGGCCGCGGAATGCCGCGCCGGCCGAACATGAACATGTCGAAGTGCCCGGCGAACGACAGCCGCCCCAGCCGCCGCCGTCCTTGGCCATCCAGCGCCAGCCGCTCCAGGTAGTCGTAGTCGAAGTCTCCGTGGGACATGCTCATCGGTTCGCGCCCGTACCGGCGCATCGTCAGCAGCGTCTCCGCGTGGTCGTCCGGCGGCAGCAGCGTCACCTCGCCGCCGATCAGCTGAGCGTGGGCACGGGGACCGCGCAGCCGGCGCAGCAACGCCATCTGCTTGCCGACCTCGACGATGGTGTGTGACCCGTCTACGCGTACTCGGTTGGCGTCACGCGAGTGGTAGCAGGGCGTGCACGCCAGGTTGCAGCGCGGGAACACGCCATGGGTTCCCTCGCAACCCACCGCGTGCCTGCCGAGGAACTGGCCCGGCGTTTTGACATGCTCGGGAAGCTCCCCCCATCGGCGGTGCAGCACCTCGGCGAACTCCGGATCGACCGGCCGGGTCCGACGTTCGAGCCGCCGCAGCATGTCGATCAATCGCATCGTGCACACGCCTTTCCGTGGCCGCGTTCGCGGCGGGCAGACGCCCTTGATTTCGCTGATCGAGCCGAACCGGTTCGCCGGCAGGGTAAGAACAGCACGGTAGCGTCTCGAAGGGAAGGTGCGTTGATGACGAGGTTGGCGCTGTGCGGTGGGACCTATTCCAACCCGTACGCGTTGCGAGCTTTCGTCGCCGACGCACGAGCCCGTGGCGCCGACCGGCTGTGGTGCCTGGGTGACTTCGGTGCCTACGGGGCCGAGCCGGAGGCCATCTGGCCGTTGCTGACCGGCAACGGCGTCGAGTGCATTGCGGGCAACTACGAGCTCGCCATCGGTCGTGGAGATCCCGACTGCGGCTGCGGGTACGCCGACGACGACGACAACGCCTTCGCCGCGATCGCCTACGACTACACGCTGCGGCACACCTCCCGGGACTTCGCTGCGTGGATGGGCACCCTGGCCACGGAGCACCGGGAGACCGTCGACGGCGTGGCGCTGCATCTCGTGCACGGCTCCCCGCTGGC
>DASQVB010000313.1:0-5872 GCA_035640975.1 Pseudonocardiaceae bacterium | reverse complement strand
GCCTCGGCCGTTGACTTTTTGCCGACTCCGACCACGCGGACTCTCCGAAATCGGTGGCGCCGTGGAGCAGCACTCGTGCCTCGCTGGGAATCGCCCCATAAGGACACCCTGGACCGCACGGATAAATCGTGATCGTCAGGCCGTATTCGTTGTCAATCCCCGCGGCGCACCGGACCCAGGATCTCCCGCTCCGCAGGCGTGGTGACCAGTCGCAGCGGTAGCCACAGATCAGGTCCCAACGCGACTACACCGTCGTCGGGTAATGCCGCCAGTTGGTTCGTCATCGGCGCGGTGAGACGCCACATCCGGGCGGCGAGCTGCGCCTGTTCCATCGGGAGCCGCTGGAGCAAGACGAGGTCGGCGTTGTTCGCGGTCCCCTCGGCCTGCGGGTGCAGGTAGGGCAGCACGTACAGGGTGGTCTGCCACGGTGAGCGGGGCGCAAACAGCTCTTGGGGGACCGCCCCACCGTCATGCACTACCAGCAATGGAGCGTCTTCCGAAGCTCGTGGCAGCTCGATCGGTGCGAGCCTGCGTACCTGCACCAGCGGGGCGGGACGTCCGTCCGGGCCCTCACCGGCGGCTCGGCTGAGCAGCTGCCACGCTGCAGGCCGGCCGGTGGCGACCACTACCCAGGCACCGGTGGCCATCGCCCGCAAGGCGACCTGGCGGGCCAGGTAAAGCCCACCGACCAGCACCAGCCGGGTCGGCTCCGGGCGTAGCATCGACACGCTCAGCGGCTCATCATGTGGGCCCGAACCCAGGACCATGCCACCGCGATCGGCCAACGGGCTCAGCGCGTCGAGCAGCTCGGGTGTGACGAGAAATTCTGGCGCGACCGCCCGGACTCCGGCCGGATTGCCCACCGTTCTCATGCGCAGGCTCCTAGCGGCAACGTCGCAGCCAAGCCGGCGACCTGCTGCCCACACAGCGGAATCAGCGACACACCGAGCCGTTCGGAGACGGCCTGCAACCGGCCGTCAGCCGCCTCGAGTTCGGTGGGATTGCGCGCGCTGACCCGGATCACGCCCCGCAACCCGACCTCGGCGCCATCCGCGCCGGGGGATAGCGCCAGCGCGACGGTCGTGGACAGCGCACGGACTCCGGTCAACGCGTTGAGGTTGGGCGTGGTGCCCCAGTCGGTGATCGCAAAGCTGGCGTGTCCCACCCCAGCCGCAGTGACGGCCGCCCAATCTTCGTTCAGCACCGCCTGTTGCCCCGTGCCGGCTACCGCGGAAAGTTCGGCGGCGGAGATCCCGGCGCGTAAGAGACGGTCGGCATCCAGCGGTCGGGTGGAGATGCCCCGGGATTCCAGTGCGCTACGCACCCGCGACAGCGCGCCGATCAGTGCCCGATGCGAGCCCACCACCCCACCACCACGTTCGGCGACGGCGGCGAGGCAGCGGCGGGGATCCAAGCGCACCGCGACCCAGGTGGTGCGGCGGGCGGCCGCCGACAGCGGACCTAGGACCTCCAGGTAGGAGCGCAGTGCCGGGGATGACGACGGCAGGGCCGCACTGCCCGGGTAGCAGTGCCAGATCACCTGGATCGCGTCCAGCACCACCCCGCGATCCTCCAAGCAGGGGGCCAGTGCGCCGAGCGGCAGGCTCGGAGTGCCACCGACTGCAGCGATCATCAACGGTGCGGCGTCCACCTGCAGCACAGCAGTCCAGGTGCCGCGGTGCCCAGCCAGCCCCAGCGGTTCACGCTGGTGGTCGGTGGTATGCGCGACGATCAGCTCCGGGAGCACCAGACGCAACAGGGCGACCCGGGAATCGTCGGTGCCCAGGGTCGGCTGTTGCGAGGTCGGCGGGGACGAGGTCGGCGGGTGACCAGCCGTCACCAGCTCGGCACTGGTCAGGGTCCGGCGACGTGAGCGCAGCAGGTAGTCTGCGGTGAGCTGTGCCCACAGCACGAGCCAGCGGCCACGCCACCGCCCCAGCGCCAGCGGCGCCGCGACCAGCAGCAGCGCCAGCGCTGCCCACCACAGGGCGGTGTCGGCGGCGACCAGCGCCAGCCCAAGCGCGAGCCCGATCTCCAGCACCACCACGTTGATCATGGGTAACGGGCCCAGACACGAGCCTGTCGAGCGCCGCCGGGCAGTCACCGTGGCAGGCAGTGCACCCGTCATGTCTCCGTCCCGCTATCCTGCCGCACCGTACAGCCCAGGGGAGAGCGGCAGGCACCCGATGTCCAAGGATCCGGCCACCACGTCGCAGGTGCAGGCGTACCGCTTCGTGCTGCGCAGGATGGAGTCGGCACTGGTCCGCAAGGACGCGGTGATGCTGCATGAGCCGATGCGCCACCACCTGCGGGCAACCGCGGTCGGTCTGATCTTGGGCGTGTTGGGGTTGGTGGCATTCTTCGTGGTCGGCAAGTTCAGCCCGACCAGTCAGATCAGCAGCAATGAGATCGTCATCGGCAGTCCGTCCGAGGCGGTCTTCGTGGTGCAGGACAACCCGCGGCGGCTCATCCCGGTGCTCAACCTCACTTCGGCGCGTCTGCTGTTGGCAGCGATCTCACCGAGTCAGGGAGCATCGGAGGCCAAGAGGGTGGCAGACTCGGCGTTGGCCGACATCGGGCGGGCACCGTCCACCGGGCTTCCGGGAGCGCCGCCCCTGCCGGCGCCGGAGAACCTGATCCGCGGCGTCTGGTCAGTATGCGACACGGCCACGGTGCGGCAGGACCTGCCCAACGACGCGGGATCGCAGCTGTCCACCACTGTCCTGATCCGGGAAGGGCAACCACCTGGCCGTCGGCTCGGCGATGACCAGGCACTTCTCGTCGCCGAGCAGAGCACCGCAGCCACCTACTTCGTGTGGCGCGGTCAGCGGCGGCAGGTTGACCTGCGTGACCCTGCTGTCCGGTTCTACCGGCTGGGCAACGTCGTGCCGCGCAAGACCAGTACGGGGCTGCTCAACGCGATCCCAGAGGGTCGCCCTTTGACGCTGCCGATCATCCCGAGCGGGCGGCCCTTACCCCAGCTTCCGGGTGTTCAGGTCGGTGATGTCGTGCGGGTGAAAGGAGTCAGGGATTCCTTTTTCCTTGTGCTGCCCCAGGGTGTGCAGCCAGTGGAACCGGCGGCAGCCGATCTGATTCGCTTCGGCCGCAGCACCAGCGCGGACTTCGCGAACGTCACGCCGGAGGCCATCTCCCGGGTGCCGGAGGCGCCGTTAGCAAGCCAGCTGGACCTGGCCGGCTTCCCCGCCCAGGTCCCACAGATCCTCAAGACTTCTGAGACGCCGATCGCCTGCCTTACCTGGCAGGGTCCAGACCAGGATCCGGTGATCAGCATCAGCCCAGAAGAGCGGCTTCCGCTGGACGATGGCGGGAGGCCGGTCGAGGTGCCCCCTGCGGCGAGCGGTCAGACGGCCGACAGCGTCTTCCTCAAGCCGACCAAGGGCGCTCTGGTCCGCGGGGTGGTGCCTGGCCAGCGCCTCGATACCGGGGCAATCTGGCTGGTCACCGATCAGGGACTCCGCTACGGCCTACCCACCATAGAAGTGGCTCGGGCACTGGGCCTTGGTGAGATCACGACGCCGGCGCCGGAGTCCATCCTGGGCTTGCTGCCGATCGGACCGACGCTGGACCCGCAGCGGGCCTTGGAGCTGTTCAACCCTGAGCTAGCTAGCCAGCAGGCCGAACAGCGCGCTGGTCGCTGAGCTACCGCATCACGTCATTGCGCTAGCTGCTCGGTGCCGTTCCCACGTGGACAGTGTGGGCGACAAGCATGAACACGTCGTCGCGCCGGCCCACATAGTGCGGTCCCTGCTCGTCGAGGAGTTCACCGATGACGCGGAGGTCGGGCTCGCTGATCCAGGGTTCCGCCACCTCGCGCACACCGGACAGCCACCGCAGCACCTCCGCGCGCACCCCATCCGTCGGCGGAGCGGGCCGATCGATGAGGTAGCTGAATGAACTCACGTCCACCAGCCCGGCGTCGTTCAGAACCCGATTCCATCCAACCGGCAGGCGCACCGCACCCTCCATCCCGGTGCGCAGCCGGCGGAACCACTCCCCACGCGCCGCCGACAGCCGCCCTTGCAGGTCCGGCTCGCCGAGCCCGATATCCCATGGCAGGCATCGTTGCTCCAGCCCGAATTCCACCAGCGCGAGCCTTCCCCCTGGTTTGACCAGCGCAGCCAGCCGGTCGGTGCCACGCTGCTGGTCGGGTAGGTGGTGCACGACGAGCGAGGCGAACACCAGATCGGCACGCGGAGCCAGGTCCAGTAATGCGTCGGTGCCGGCGTCGGCGTGTACGGCCCGGACGTCGATCCGCGCCCCGCTGACTGCCCGGACGTGCGCCGTGGCGGCACGCAACAGTTCGGGTTCGGCGTCGACCAGCACTACGGTGCCGCCATCGGGCATCACCTCGGCGAACGCCGCGCTCATCCCGCCCGCACCGGACCCGACGTCGACCACCACCCAGGTATCCGGTCGCACCAGCCGACGCGCCACCTGCCGCAGCGCATCGGCCGCCAGCTCGTCTGCTCCCCGCAGCCGCTGCGCCCAAGTCGACCAGTCAATCTCGCCATGCGAGTGCGCCACGGCGCTCAGGCTAAGGCAGCGGCGCATTCAGCGGGCTCAGCGGGGTTCAAACGGCCGGTTAACCCCGCTGAGCCCGCTGAATGTCCGTTAGTTGTGTACGGTACACCGGTATGGAGACCGAACACCACGTCACTACTGCCGCCCTCTATGGCCGCGTGAGCCAACTCAAGACCGATGGGGTCGACCGGGAGCGGTCGGTCGATCAGCAACAAGCCGAGAACGAGAAGGCGGCCGTGCGACGCGGCTGGACAGTCACCGCGCGCTACAGTGACCCCGGCCGGTCGGCATCCCGATTCGCGCGGCGCGCTCGGGAGAACTGGGAGCGGGTGCTGGCCGCGATCCGGGCGCGCGAATTCGACGTGTTGGTGGTGTGGGAAACCAGCCGAGCGTCCCGTGAGGCCGAGGAATGGCTGCCGCTGCTGGGCGAGTGCCGCCGATCCGGCATCCAGATTTACGTGACCAGCGACGATGAACTGTACGACCTGAGCAAGCCCAAACAATGGAAGACGCTGGCCACCGATGGGATCCACAACGCCTACACCTCCGAAGAGACCTCGCTGCGGGTGAAGCGGGATGCCGACGCATCCGCCGAAGCCGGTCGCCCGCACGGCCAGGTCCTCTACGGCTATGAGCGGATCTACGACCCAAAAACGCGGGAACTGATCGAGCAACGCCCCCATCCCGAGCACGCCCCGGTAGTGGCAGACATCATCACCGGCGTCTACAAGGGCGAGTCGCTGATGTCGATTGCCCGGCGACTCAATGATGCCGGGATAGCCTCACCGCGGGGTGCGAAGTGGACCATGCGGACCGTGCGGCGGGTCGCGCTCAATCAGGGGTACATCGGATTGCGCGGACACAACGGCCACACCACGCGGGGCATCTGGCCCGCCATCGTGGACCCGGCCGTGTTCTACGGGGCGAAGCGGATTTTGACCGATCCGAAGCGAACCATCACCCGCCCGGGCCGTGCGAAGTGGTTGGCGTCGTGCATCGCCACCTGTGAGGTGTGCGGGGGATGGATGGCGGTGATCCATCGGGGAGGGTCCCGCACGGTGTACCAGTGCCGGGATGTAGGGCACGTGCGGATCGAGCGTACCGCCGTGGATGACTACCTGACTGCGCTGGTGGTCGAGCGGTTGTCCCGGCCTGACGCCTACTCACATCTTCCCGACGGCGCCGACGAGTCGGCCGTGGCCGCGCTGCGCGCCGGGGAGGCCGGCTTGCGCGCACAGCTGGACGGTTACGTCGACGACGCCGCCGAGGGACGGATCGACCGGGCGTTCGCGGCCAAGGTGGTCAGCAAGCTGCAGGACAAGATCACCGA
>DASQVB010000312.1:0-5410 GCA_035640975.1 Pseudonocardiaceae bacterium | reverse complement strand
CTGGACGGTAGAGGACGTAGGCAAGTTCCTCGGTGTGCCAGTCCGAACTCTCTACGACTGGCGCGGACGCGGCTACGGCCCGACGGGAAAAAAGGTCGGGCGCTATCTGCGCTATGACCCGGCGGAGGTGGAGCGCTGGTTCGACTCACTCGGCGGTGACGTGGCGTAGAGGAGGCGAGGTTTGTCATGGGACGACCACCTCTGCCGGTCGGCACCTACGGAAAAATCCGGGTGTACGAGATGGGGGAGAAGCGGTACCGGGCCTGCACGTTGTATCGAGACTACGACGGCGTGACACGCCCGGTGGAGCGAATCGGCAGGTCACGGACGGCTGCCGCGGACAACCTGCGCAAGGCGCTGCGTGACCGCGGCCGCGGAGCCCTAGACGGGGAGATCACTCCGGACACCAAGGTAGCCGCAGTGGCTGAGCTCTGGTTGCAGGAGATCGACGAATCTGACCGAGCCGTTCGGACCAAACTGGCGTATCGCGACGTGTGGAACCGGATCGGGGTGCCAGCGGTCGGTCAGCTCCGGATCAGAGACATGCGCGTTTCCCAAGTCGACCGGTTGCTACGCGAGGTCCGCCACCGCACCGGACTGGGCACTGCACACCACCTCAAGGGCATCCTCGGTGGTGTGCTCGGGCTGGCCGTTCGGCATGACGCGATCGACGCGAATCCAGTCCGCGGAGTGGGCCGAGCGCGGTCGAGCGGCAAGTCGGAGAAGGTGACTGTCACCACGGAGAGCCTGGGCAAGCTACGGATCTTCATGCGCGATTCGGAGGACGCCAGGAAACACGATCTCGTTGACCTGGTCGATGTGCTGTCCGGGCTTGGCTGCCGCATCGGCGAGCTGCTCGTATTGGACTGGACGAAGGTTGACGCGGAGTCCGGAACTCTGAGCATCGAGGGCACGGTGATCCGAATTCCGGGCGAGGGCCTGGTTGTCCAGCCGCACACGAAAAGCAAAGCGGGCATGAGAACTATCCGGCCGCCAACGTGGGTTATGACGGTGCTGTTGAGGCGGTACGAGACCGCGCATGGCGAGTGGGTGTTTCCGTCGACCAGGGGATCGTTGCGCGACCCGGATAACACCCGTAAGCAGCTGCGCGCGGTGGTACGGGAAACGCCATGGCAGGGCCTGCACCCGCACGCATTCCGCCGGCTGGTCGCCACACAGATGGATGTTGCCGGTGCCTCGGCTCGCGAGATCGCCGACTACTTAGGACACGAGCGGGTCTCTATGACACAGGACGTGTACATGTCCCGGGGCGTCACGGGCGACGCAGCCATGGCCGCGCTTGAGCGGCTGTCACCACCAGAAAGCTGTGGGTAAACCATGGGCCGATCTTGCATGTGACCACGAGCCAAGCCTGTGATCTGCGGTGCTGCGCCCCCGGCAGGACTCGAACCTGCGGCCTAGCGATTAGAAGTCGCTTGCTCTATCCGGCTGAGCTACGGGGGCCGGAGCGCGGGTAAGCGCCCGCGAGCAGAGTAACGAGGGACCACCGCCGCCTTACCTGCACCTGCTGGACGGCATTCAACGGGCTAAGCGGGGTTATACACGCCCGATAACCCTCTTAGCCTGCTGAATGGGGTCGGGGGCGGTCAGGGAGCGGGCGGGGGTCCGCGTTCACCGCCTAGTCTGGCGCGTGTGACTGTGGAGGCCTCCCACCGGCGCGTTGCCGCGGTACGCGCTCGGATTGGTGTGCTGGTCGCCGTTGCGGCGTTACTGGCTACGGCTATCGGCGCTGGGCTGGTTGTCGCTCTAGGCGGTGACGGGCTGGCCCAACTGGGATTGCCCGATTCGGGGCTGCTCACTCGGGCCGGGCTGCCGGCCGTGCGGGTGCTGTCCGAATGCGCCGGGGTGGTCACGGTCGGGTCTTTGTTGTTGGCCGCGTTCCTGGTTCCCCCGCAAGCCTCCGGCTATCTCGATACCGGCGGTTACGCCGCGGTCCGAACAGCGCGGATCGCTGCCCTTGTTTGGGCACTCTCCTCGGCACTGATGGTTCCGCTGCTTGGCGCGCAGGCGTTGGGACGCCCGGTGACCGAAGTGCTGAACCCGCTGCTGCTGGGATCGCTGGTGTCCGAGCTGTCCCAGCCCGGGGCCTGGGCGCTGACCGCGGGGATAGCTCTGGTGCTGGCCGGGTTCTGCTGGATCGCGCTGAGCTGGGGCGCGGTGGTGTGGCTGTTCATGCTATCCATTGTCGGGTTGATGCCGGTGGCGTTGACCGGGCACTCCTCGGCCGGCGGCGCCCACGACGTCGCCACCAGCAGCCTGCTCTATCACCTGGTCGCCGCCGCACTATGGGTGGGCGGTCTGATCGCCCTGCTGGCGCACCTAGCCCGCCGGGGTGACCACGCCGGACTCGCCACCCAGCGGTTTTCCAAGCTTGCGCTGGTCTGCTGGATCGTGATGGCCGCTTCCGGAGTGATCAACGCGCTGATCCGGGTCACCCCCGACCAGTTGCTGTCTGCCTACGGGTTGCTGGTGCTGGGCAAGGTCACTGCGCTGCTGGCACTGGGCGTCGTCGGCTGGCTGCACCGGCGCAGCGCGGTGGCAGCGGTGGTCGATCGCGCCGATCGCTCGGCCATCCTGCGACTGGGTGGCGTCGAGGTGCTGATCATGTTCGCAACGATCGGGATCGCGGTGGCGCTGAGCCAGACCGCGCCGCCCGGCGGAGTCGCTGCGCAGCCCAGCCGTACTGAGGTGTTGCTGGGTTACGACCTCTCCGGTCCTCCCACTCTGGCGCGGCTGCTCCTGGAGTGGCGCCTGGATCTGGTGTTCGGGGTCGCCGCGTTGGCTTTGGCCGGCGCCTACCTCGCCGGGGTCCGACGGCTGCAGCTGCGTGGCGATGCCTGGCCGGTCGGCCGCACCGTGGCCTGGCTCACCGGCTGCGCGACCGTCCTGATCGCCACCTCGTCGGGTATCGGCCGGTACTCGATGGCCATGTTCAGCGTGCACATGGGTGTGCACATGTTGCTGTCGATGCTGGCTCCGATCCTGCTGGTGCTCGGTGGACCGGTGACCCTGGCGCTGCGAGCCCTGCCCCCTGCGGGCAAGGGCAACCCGCCGGGACCGCGGGAGTGGCTGCAGGCGTTCACCCACTCCTGGATCGTGCGAATGTCCACGCACCCGTTGATGGCCCTGAGCATGTACATCGCCTCGTTCTACGTCATGTACTTCACCGGCCTCTACGACGCCGCCGCGCCGTCGCACTGGGCGCATCTGGTGATGAACGCGCACTTCCTGCTGATGGGTTACGTCTATTACTGGCTCATCGTCGGCATCGACCCGGCACCCCGCCGGTTGCCGTACCTGGGCAAACTGGGCCTGCTGGTGGCCGCGATGCCCTTCCACGCGTTCTTCGGGATCTCACTGATGGGCTCGGACACCGTGATCGGTGGTGACTTCTACCGGGTGCTGGCTTTGCCCTTCGTGCCCGACCTGCTGGCGGATCAGCGCGTGGCCGGAGCGATGGCCTGGAGCTTGGGCGAAATCCCGATGGTGGTGGTGCTGGTGGCGCTGCTGGTGCAGTGGGCGCGCTCCGACGCCCGCGAGGCCCGCCGGTTCGACCGCAGGGCGGAATCCGACGGCGAGACCGAGCTGGTCGCATACAACGCGCTGCTTGCCCAGCTCGCCGAGCGCCCTCCTGCCCGCGACAACAGGTGACGTTCCTGCAGGCAACGTTCGGAGCCGAATTGCGGCCCCGGGGTCGCCTAGCACCGGTCACCGACAACGCTGCGTTGCGAGCGGTTGCGGCAGCCCAGCTGTGCACATTAAGCACTCCATCCCCATGTCGATCATGGCTGGCTACCGGAGCCACTCCTGGCCGCGCAGCCTGGGCGGTACCGGCCGAGGGGGCCGGCTCCCCGCCGCAGACGGCGTGGAAGGTGCACAGGAGGGCGTGTGAGATGAGAGAGACACCGGTGACCGTGGTGGGAACGCTGGTCAGCGACATGCGACCGCGCCGAGTCGGTCCAGACGGGACGCTCGTGCTCAATTTCCGGATCGCGAGCAACGAGCGTCGGTTCGACAAGACGTCCGAGTCATGGGTGGACGGCGAAAGCCTCTACCTGTCGGTGAACTGCTGGCGCAGACTCGCCGAAAACGCCGCTTCCCTCGTGAAGGGTGACCCGGTGATAGTTAGTGGAAAGCTGCGCACCCGGGAGTGGACCACCGAACAGGGTGAGCGTCGATCGGCCGTCGAGCTGGAGGCCAATGCGGTCGGCCCGGACCTGGCCCGCTGCGCCGCGACGGTACGTAAGCAGCGTCGGGAGCAACCACCGGGTACCGGAGACGACAACGCCGCGGTATCAGCCGGCCAGAGCGTGCCAAACCAGGCGGATCCGCATGACGGCGCGGACCCGTCATATGAGGTGAGCCTCGCCGAACTCGCCGAAGCGGCCCGTCCGCTGGTCCCCGCTCCCGCCTGAACCGCGTGCCGGGACCGGGCAGCGGTCGGCCGCGCTGCCCGGTCCCGGCGGTCACCTCTACGATCGCGGCCGTGGCAGAGTTCATTTACACCATGAAGCAGGTGCGCAAGGCGCACGGCGACAAGGTCATCCTCGACGGCGTCACCCTCGCGTTCTATCCCGGCGCGAAGATCGGCGTGGTCGGACCCAACGGAGCCGGTAAATCAAGCGTACTGAAGATCATGGCTGGGCTCGACCAACCGAACAACGGGGAGGCGTTCCTGGCCCCAGGCGCGACGGTGGGCATCTTGCAACAAGAGCCCACGCTGAACGAGGACAAGTCCGTTCTGGGCAACGTTCAGGAGGGCCTAGGGGAGATCAAGACCAAGCTCGACCGGTTCAACGAGATCGCCGAGAAGATGGCCACCGACTACTCCGACGAGCTCATGGACGAGATGGGTCGGCTGCAGGAGGAGCTCGACCACGCCGACGCGTGGGATCTCGATTCACAGCTTGAGCAGGCCATGGACGCCCTGCGTTGCCCGCCGCCCGACGAGCCGGTGACGCATCTGTCCGGAGGAGAGCGGCGTCGGGTCGCGCTGTGCAGGCTGTTGCTGTCCAAACCCGATCTACTGCTGCTGGACGAGCCCACCAACCACCTGGACGCGGAGAGCGTGCTGTGGTTGGAACAGTTCCTGGCGCACTACCCGGGTGCCGTACTGGCTGTCACCCACGACCGGTACTTCCTGGACAACGTCGCGCAGTGGATCCTCGAGTTAGACCGCGGCCGGGCCTATCCCTACGAGGGCAACTACTCCACCTACCTGGAGAAGAAGGCCGACCGCTTGGCGGTTCAGGGCAGGAAGGACCAGAAGCTGCAGAAGCGGCTGCGCGACGAGCTCGCGTGGGTGCGATCGGGCGCAAAAGCCCGGCAGGCCAAATCTAGAGCCCGCCTGCAGCGTTATGAGGAGATGGCAGTCGAAGCCGAGCGCAGC
>DASQVB010000311.1:0-2555 GCA_035640975.1 Pseudonocardiaceae bacterium | reverse complement strand
CCTGTACGAGGTGTCTCATGACCAGCGACTTGCGCCTGCTGAATTGCATCACGCCCCCGTACCTGCTCCGCAAGCTCCTCGAGAGCGACGAGCCGGACATTCGCGAAGCCGCCTTGAGCACCTTGCTGAGCAACGCCCGGTTGCGGGGTGAGCGAGCGGTACGGTCGTCATTCACTGGCGCAGTCGCCTCCCCGACCAGCGGCCGGCGCACCATCTTCGATTGCCAAAACCGTACCTATCTCCCGAGCGCAGTGCTGGCTCGGTCGGAGGACGGGCCGGAGTCGGCCGACACCTCCGTCAACCGGGCATTCGACGGGCTCGGCACCACTCGACAGTTCTATAGAGACGTCCACGGGCGTGATTCAATAGACGACCGCGGGATGCGCCTGGACGGATACGTCCACCGTGGCCGGAACTACAACAACGCGTTCTGGGATGGCCAGCAGATGGTATTCGGCGATGGAGACGGGAAGGTCTTCACCGATTTCACCGGATCGCTTGACGTGATCGCCCACGAGTTGGCGCACGGCGTCACCGAACATACCGCCAGACTTGAGTACCACACCCAATCAGGCGCCCTCAACGAGCACATGTCGGACGTGTTCGGTTCACTGGTCAAGCAGTGGTCATGTCAGCAAGCAGCCGAGGAAGCTGATTGGCTCATCGGAAGCGAGATATTCACCCCGGAAATCGAGGCAGACGCCCTGCGCTCGATGAAAGCTCCCGGAACAGCATACGACAACAGCCTCTTCGGCAAGGATCCACAACCCGCCCACATGAGCGAGTTCGTCGATTTGCCGGACACCGAGGAAGGGGACAACGGCGGTGTGCACATCAATTCCGGCATCCCGAATAAGGCGTTCTACCTGACTGCGGTGGGCATCGGCGGCTTCGCCTGGGAGGCTCCCGGGCACATCTGGTATGAAACCCTCAAGGCATCGAGTGCGCGAACCCAGTTCCAAGACTTCGCGGATACCACCTACTTCAAGGCCAAGGAATTGTACGGTGCACGCAGCGCCGAGCAGCAGGCTGTGCTCGCCGCGTGGCGAGAGGTCGGCATTCAGATCAGCGGCCTACCGGCGGCGGCAGGCGCGCGGGCGGGCGGGGACGGCCTGGCGGCGATGACTCCACGGATCAACTCTTTGGCCCCCCGGTGACCGTGCGACGGTTTCCGGCCAGCTGAGCGGCCGCAGGATGAAGGTAACTCTGACGACGCATGGCGGGCTGGCCGCTGCGATCAACCTCGGCCTCCCGCCGCGGGTCGTCAACACCGCCAGACTTCCCAAGCCGGCTGCGGAAGAGCTGGCGCAGCTGGTGTCGGCAGCCAAGGCTGCCGAGCCCGCGGAAGCAGGACCCGGACATGCCCCGGACGCGATGGGTTACACGATCACCGTGGACGGTAACGGCCATCAGGTCGTTCTCACGGCGACCGATACCACGATGTCACGGGAATTCGGCGCCCTGCTGGACTGGCTCGAACAACATTTCGCAGACGCCTAACCCGCGTGTCGTGCTCCCATGCACGCTGTGTCGCGGTGCTCTGCACGCCCCGGGCTGGTTGACTCAGGCCTGAGTGCCGGCAACCTGAGTGCAACCAGCACCCGCAACCTGAGAGCCCGGCCACCGTCCGAGTACCCTCGCGAATCGTGCAGCACACTGCGACGGCACCCGAGATTTCGGAGGCTCCGGCGCCGCCGTCTCGCAGCTGGCCGCGGGCAATCGGTGACCTGACGGCGGGATGGCGACAACGTCAGCTGTGGGGTCACCTGGGCTGGCAGGACATCAAGCAGGGCTACCGCCGATCAGTGATCGGCCCGCTCTGGATCACTATCAGCCTGGCCGTGCAGGCGATCGGGATGGGCGTCCTCTACGCCGCGCTGTTCGGCCAGCCGCTGCGCGACTTCCTGCCCTACCTGGCCGTTGGCCTGATCATCTGGCAGTTCCTGGCAGCCTGCATCAATGATGGTGCCGAGGTCTTCATCCGCAACGAAGGCCTGATCAAGCATCTACCGTCGCCGTTGAGCGTGCACATCTTCCGGCTGGTGTGGCGGCAACTGCTGTTCTTCGGGCACAACGTGCTGGTCTGGGTGGCGTTGATGCTGATCTTCCCCCCGCAGGCCCCGCGAGCCTTCGGTTGGAGCAGCCTGCTGGCATTCCCGGCGCTGGCACTGATCGTGCTCAATGGGGTCTGGGTGGCGATCCTGATCGGGATCATTGCTACCAGGTACCGGGATGTCCCGCCGGTGACTGCCAGCATCGTCACCCTGATGTTCTTCATGACCCCGATCGTGTGGGACTACGAACAGCTCCGGAGCACACCCGGCCCGGTCGGCGAGCGCGCCCGACTGGTCGAGCTCAACCCGTTCCTGCACTACGTCGAGATCCTGCGACGCCCGATGATCGGTGAGTCCTTAGAACTCCGGCACTGGGTGGTGGCCCTGGCTATCACTGTGGTGGGGTGGGCGGTGGCGCTGGTGGTCCTGCGCAACTACCGGGCCCGAGTCTCCTACTGGGTCTGATAGCACTGGGTCTGATAGCACTGGGTCTGATAGCAC
>DASQVB010000310.1:0-4162 GCA_035640975.1 Pseudonocardiaceae bacterium | reverse complement strand
GAACACGCCGGTCACCACCGCGACGTTCGCGAACAGCGCTGCGACGGCGCCGGCTCCGAACGTCCAGCGGAACCGCGTGGCGAGGTAGGCCAGCTGCGCGGCCAGCGCCACCCCGAACGCGATCAGCGCGCCGCTGCGCAGTTCGTCGCTCAGACTCGGCCCAATCAGCTCGTCGCGCAGCATCTGGCCGCCGAGTGCGTCGCCGATGGCCGCCACGTCGGCGTCGGCCAGCCCACCGGTGCGCACCGTGATGTCGCCGTCGCCGGACTCCTGCACCACCGCACGCGGGAACCCGGCATCGCTCACGACAGCCCGCGCGGTCTCCGCATCCGGAAGCGTGCCAGTGTACTGCACCAGCCGGCCACCGGTGAACTCCACGCCGAGCTCGAGCCCGCGGATCGCAATGCCGGCCAGCGCCAGGACTACCACCGCCCCGGACATCGCGAGCCAACGCCGGTGCCGGGCCATCAGTGCGGGATCCCGGTCGGTGAGCCACTGCCGCACCCGGCCGAGATCGGCGATTCCGGAGATCTGCGGGCGGTGGTCCACCGGGCGCATGCGTAGCGCCAAATCGGCCAGCACCCGGGAGATGAGCAACGCGGAGACCAGTGAGACCAGCACGCCGATCGTCAGCGTCACCCCGAACCCACGGACCGGACCGGACGCTAGGAAAAACAACAGCCCGCCGGCGAGCAGAGTGGTGACGGCGGTATCGGCGATCGCCGGCAGCGCCGCCTGGTGTCCGAGTGTCACCGCGCGGGACAGCCGCGGCTTGCGGGCGTACTCCTCGCGGGCCCGTTCGGCGATCAGCACGTTAGCGTCCACTGCCATGCCGATGGCCAGTACGAACCCGGCTAGACCTGGCAGGGTCAGGGTGGCGCCCAGCGCGGTGAGCGCGGCGTAGGAGATCACCGCGTAGGTACCGAGTGCGAGCACTGCCACCGCGCCGATCAGTCGGTACACCGCGAGCAGGAAGATCGCGGTCAGCGCGATACCGATCAGCGCGGCGGTGGCGCTGGCGTCGATGGCCTCGGCGCCCAGGGTGGCGCCGACGGTGCGCTGCTCGATGATCTCCACCGGGATCGGCAGCGCGCCACCCTCGATCAGCACCGCGAGGTCGGTCGCCTCCTCCTGGGTGAACGACCCGGTGATCTGAGTACTGCCGCCGGGGATGCCGCCCCCACAGCCGACCGACGGACTGACTTCCGGGGAGGAGATGATCCGGTCGTCCAGCACGATCGCGATCCGCCGGGATGGATCACCTACTGGGGCGCACGCCGCTTGCGCGGTGAGTTGCCGCCAGGCCTCGCCGTCGGCGAAGTCGACGTTCACCAGCCAGCCGCGCACGTTCTGCGCATCGAAAGCGGCGCTCGCGCCATCGACGTCGTCGCCGGTGATGGCGGCCGGACCCAACGGCAGTGGGATCCCGCTCTCATCCGGGAGCTGTCGCTGCGAGGGCGCGCCGGGAGGAAGGACGGGATGCATAGACAGCTGCGCGGTGCGGCCGATCACCACGGCGGCCTCGGCCGGCTGGGTGATCCCAGGCAGCTCGACGATGATCCGGTTCTCACCGGAGCGGGACAGCGACGGCTCGGTGACACCGAGCGCGTCGACGCGTTGCCGCAGCACTTCGAGTGCGCGGTCGGTGGACTCCGCGTTCGCCTCGATGCCGGGGGCGTCGCGGGTTTCCAGGACGATCTGGGTGCCACCGCTGAGGTCCAGCCCGAGGCGCGGCGCGGAGCTCAGGGCGACATAGCCGGACAGAATGACGATGGCGAGCGCCAGCAGGGCGCGCACCACGGTGGGGCGTCTCACGGGTAATCCTGGGGGCAGTGATCGATAAGGGGGATTCAGCGATTGGTGATCGCTGGTGGTGCCCTTACCTGCCCAGGACCGGCCTCCTGCGCGACCGGTCCGTGGTGGCGTGAATGCGCGCCACCAGACGACTGATCCGTCGTGGGTGCCGGCGCGGCGTCGCCTAGCAGGCCGAACAACGTCGGAGCGGTGAGGTGACGGATCGCTGGCGCAGTCGCGTAGGAAAGCTCGTCATTATCGGGGTGCGGCGTGACGTTCGGCTGGCTCACCGCGGGCCCAGTGACATCGTTGACTGCCATTGCCGGTCCGGCAACGCTCACCGCGCCAGCGAGTAGGGCGAGCACAAGGATCAGTAGCGCGCCGGGGCGGGCGGGTCGGTGCACGTCTCAACCCTCCCGCCTGTCTGCTCACCAGCTCTTCACCCTACCGGCCGACCGGACCGCACACCGAGGCCGTTGATCAGATTCTTGACCTCACGGCAACAAGCAGTCCTGCCAGTGAACAACACAGCGTGGCATCTGTCCGAAAGGTTACGATCGATTGTGTCCTTCGCTCACCCATATGTGAGGGGAGCTCGTCACCTCGGTTCAGGAGGGTCGACGTCGTGGATGCATGGGTCATCTGGTTGATCATCACAGTGCTGCTGGGCGTCGCTGAGGTCTTCACGCTGACCGCCGCGTTGGGACTGCTCGGCGGTGCCGCCGTGATCACCTCGGTATTCGCGGCGATCGGTTTGCCCGTGCCTCTTCAACTCCTGGTATTCGCGCTCGCCTCCGCGGCGGGCATTGTGCTCCTGCGACCCATCGCTGCACGGCACGTGCGCCAGCCGCGTCTGCACCGCTTCGGTGTAGACGCGCTCGTCGGCAGGACGGCGTACGTCGTCCAAGAGGTGACAGGCCGGGCCGGCACCGTGCGCATCGGCGGTGAGGAGTGGACGGCGCGCGCCTTGGACGAGAGCCTGGTAATTCCCGCGGGAGCGGCCGTTGACGTCATCCAGATCGACGGCGCCACCGCCGTCGTCTACCCACGGGAGTGACCATGGAAGTCACAGGTTTGCTGATCGCGGGACTGCTCATCGCGTTGCTCGCGATCTTCGCCGTGGTACGGGCGGTGCGCATCGTGCCACAGGCGCGGGCGCGCAACGTGGAACGGCTCGGCCGGTATCAACGCACACTGCAGCCCGGCCTGAACTTCGTCATCCCCTTCGTCGACCGGGTATACCCGGCAATCGACCTGCGCGAGCAGGTGGTGTCGTTCGCTCCGCAGCCGGTCATCACCGAGGACAACCTGGTCGTCGAGATCGACACTGTGCTGTACTTCCAGGTCACCGACCCACGATCGGCCGCCTACGAGATCGCTAGTTACCTGCAGGCCGTCGAGCAGCTCACCGTCACGACGCTGCGCAACGTTGTCGGGTCCATGGACCTGGAAGGCACGCTCACCTCCCGCGACAGCATCAACAGCCAGCTCCGCGGCGTGCTGGACGACGCCACCGGCAGATGGGGTTTGCGGGTGAACCGGGTGGAGATCAAGGCCATCGATCCGCCGAAGACGATCAAGGACGCGATGGAGAAGCAGATGCGGGCCGAGCGGGACAAGCGCGCCGCGATCCTGGGGGCGGAGGGGCAGCGCCAGTCCCAGATCCTTACCGCCGAGGGTGACAAGCAGGGTGCGATCCTGCGCGCCGAGGGTGACCGGACCGCCGCGATCCTGAAAGCCGAAGGCCAGTCCCGAGCGATCGATGAAGTGTTCCAGGCCGTGCACCGCAACGACCCCGATCCCAAGCTGCTGGCCTACCAGTACCTGCAGATGCTGCCGCAACTCGCTCAAGGCGAGGGCAACACCTTCTGGGTGATCCCCAGCGAAGTCACCTCCGCGCTCCAGGGCGTCTCCCGCGCTTTTTCCGAGGCCCTGCCCATGTCTGCGGCGACCCGCGAAGCCGATCCCTCCGATGAGTCGTCGGCGCGGGCCGCGGAAGATGCCGCTCGGGCAGCCGAAGCCGCCGCGGAGGCAGTCGCCGACGCATCGGACGTCGATGGCATTCGGCAGATCCCCTCCGGGACACCTGACGGCGAAGAGCCAAGATCCCGCTGATGCTCTCCCAGCTCTGCCTACCGGTAGATGCCGCCTAGCCTGTAGGCAAAGTCAAGCGGAGGGATGTCATGGAGGTCGAGGTCGAGGAGACGCGGCTGCCTGGAATCGGGTTGCGACACGACTTTGTCACCGCGCAGGGACGCCGGATCGGGGTGATAACACAGCGCAATGGCGTCCGCCACGTGGCTCTTTATGATGAGGAAGACTCCGACGCGTGCGAGGCCACGGTTGAACTGACCTCGGAAGAAAGCGA
>DASQVB010000309.1:0-16309 GCA_035640975.1 Pseudonocardiaceae bacterium | reverse complement strand
GTAGTCCGAACGCTCGACGGCCACCACCGGATCCGCGTAGAGCCGTTGGCGCGCCGTCACCTCGATGTCGGCGGACCGCACGATCAATATCGCCAGCACAGCGGCGGCGGCCAGCAACGCCGCAGTCGCCCCGTGCCGCGCTGTGCGGCTCATCTGGGAGCGCAGCAGGAATGCCGCGACTACCGCCGCGGCGACCAGGTTCACCATGCCGGTCAGGGCGGCGCCCCGCACCTGACCGGCCAGCGGCAGCAACACGAACGGCCACACCAACCCGCCCGCCAGGGCACCGGCGTAATCGGCGGCGTTGAGATTAGCCAGCACCTTGCCCGCGCTGTGGCCGTCCACGCTGCTGCGGCCCGACTGCAGCAACGTCATCAGCAGCGGCACCTCGGCCCCGACCAGGATTCCCAGCACCGCGGTCGCCACCACCAGCACCGAGGTGCTGGTGCCGTAGAAGGAGAACATCACATACAGCGCCACCGCGCTGAGGCCACCGGTGAGGCCGAGCAGGATCTCGACCGCGACGAACACGGTGGCTGCCTGGGTGAGGAAGGGCTTGGCAAGCAGCGCGCCCACGCCCAACGCCGCGACGTAGCCGGCCACGATGAGCGAGGTCTGGGTGATGCCGCCACCGGTGAGGCTGACCGACAGCGTCAGCAGGACGAGCTCGTAGATCAGCCCGCAGGCCGCGCACGCCGCGACGGCGGCGAGCAGCAGCGCCCGCGAGCGACGGCCGCGTGTGGCCATCACCCCGCGGGGGCCGGACTCGATCGTCGACTGCTGCAACGCGTCAGGGCCCATTGTGTGTCAAGACAGCGCGGCGGCGTTCACCGCACCGATCGCGAGCAGGCTCATCCCCACCGCCCAGGCCGCACCGCTCATCCGGGGCTCGTTCACCAGATTTCGCAGGTGACCGGGCACGAACATGTCGAGCAACCGCAGCGCGACGGCCTGCAGCACCACACCCAGCAGCCCGTAGACGGCCGAGTCGATCAGGCCCTGCCCGAGGCTGTCCGCGCTGGTCGCGATCGCGGTCACGACGATGATCGCCAGTGCCAGGTGGTTCGCGCCGAGCAGGATCGCGGCATTGGGATTGCGGTCGATGTACACCTGCTGGCGCAGGTTGCCGGGGGTGAGCAGGTCCAGTGCGATGAAGCCCAGGGTCAGCACCCCGAAGCCGACGACGAAGTAGAGCAGGGTCGCGAACACTCCCTGGCTCAGCAGATCGCCCGAAACCGACCCGAAATCCAGGGCGTGGGGCGTTGGGTTCACGTACTTCTCCCAAGGTCGTGGGCTGGCAGGGGTTCATTCTCACAGGGTCATTTGACATCTCCCGGGCCGCCACCGAATCCGGTGCCGGGTGCACCGGGGCGAAAGCCCGCGCCGAGGAACGCGAAGAAACCACCGCGGTAACGATCGTCGAGGTCCTCGACGCGGACGGTGCTGCCACCGAGTGCGGTGCTGACGATCACGATGTCATCGTCGTATCGCAGGTACTCCGACCCACCGTCGGCCGCGCGCGCCGCCGGGTTCACCGCGTTGATGATCGTCGATGTCGTGGGCCCCACGGGATCGTCAGAGGCGTAGATGGCGGTGTCGCCGAACCTGTTCTGCAGGGCGTAGGTGTTGTCGATGAAGTTGCGGACGTCGTTGTCGAAGCCGCAACCGGCGAGTACCAGAGCGGTCGCAATCAGGGCCGTGGCCACAGACCGTGCTCTCATGATGGCCCTCATGGGGGCGTCCACCTGGTTCGCGTGGCCACGATCGAGCATGCCTGCTCACCGGGATAAAGATGCCAGCTCTCCCAGGTCCAACCGCCGGCTGGCAGTGAGCTGGCCGTCATCGCGGTCATCGCACTGCCGGCGCCGGGGAACGTGCCGCACAGCCACGAGTCGCTGCTCTCGGCGAGACCCCGCAACCTCGCCGCGGTTTGCTCGAGTGCGGCACGTGGCACTTCTTGGGTGACGGAGACCAGTCGGTAGCCGCCCAGCTGCGTGCTCTGGGGCAGCTCCTGGCCACCGGCGTCGACGGCGTCGCAGGACACCTGCTCGGTGAGGTGGTGACCGAGCAACATCGCGGTGACGATGTGCGACGCCCCCAGCACCCCGAGGATCAGCTGACCACCGCGGCCATCGCAAAGACTGATCTCTGCCAACGCCCCGGGAGCCGGCGCGTGCAATAGGAGGCCGAGTGCGTCGGCGGTGACGTCCCGCGGCTCCACATTCAACAGGTGCACGCTCACGATTCTGGCGCCGAGTGGTAGACCGTCAGCTCGCCAAGTGTGATTGACCGGCCGGTCGAGACCTCCCACGATTGCGTCGGCGCCCAGCGCTCGAACGCGATCATGCCGGTGCCGTCGGATGTCGCGTAATCGGCGTATTCGACCGACCCGCTCGGTGGTGTGCCGGTGGTCCCCTCTGCGGTGTAGGACGCCTTGCCGCGCTCGATCTGCCGATGCACCCGGTCGTCGAGGATCACCTCACCGTTCGGGGTCAGGCCGGTACCTTCCCGCCGCTTCCACAGCGTCATCTCCAGGTCGCCCTCGTCGTCTTCGACACTGAGCCAGCGACGCCCGGTGGAGCCGTCCAGCAGGTGCTCCCGCCAAGTGATGCCACCCTCGTTGAGGACGATGGTGCCACGCACGACGTGGTCGATCCCGGCGTAGGTGATGATGTCGCCCACACCGATCTTGTGCGGGTCGTAGATCTCCGGTTGATTCGCGAGCGGGTCCACCCGAGGCGCCCGGGCGGATTTCGAGGACTTCCCCGAGGATCTGGACCGCAGCAGGAAGATGATCACGGCCACGAGCACGGCGAGTATGAGGACGACGAGCAGTACCTTCATCAGGCGTCTCCTGGAGACGTGCGAACGGACAAACCCGACGGTATCGCGCTTGACGGCACCGTTGGAGACCAGAACTGCCGTTCGCGCCTTTTCCTACTGCGCCGCCTGCTCTGTGTGGTCGGCCATCCCAGGCGACCAGGCCGAACCGGGCGAGCAGCGATCGAGGTCAGACCGTGCTGACTGAGTCAGCCTGAATCGCTGGGTCGCCGTCGAAGTCCTCGAACTCCTGGTCAACCAGGTCCAGATCGAAATCCTCCTCGTAACCGCGCACCTGGAACTCCTTGACGGTGCCACTCACTCGCACCTGCTGCCCTTCCACCAGACCGGGGGGCAGGTTGGCTCCGACGACGAGGATGGGGTTCTCTCCGATTTCGTCACCGCCAATGGTGAACGCGTTCGGTGAGATGATCGTGGCGACCTCATCGGTCACTTGAACCTGCTGTCCGAGTTTGCCGTCGAGGTCCTCCTGGGCTGCGCCCCCTTGACCCTGCTCACCCAGATTCGGCTGTTCTGTCACTGCCGCGGGGGGATTGAGCTCTCCGGGATCGCGGATCGTTTCATCGCCACCACAGGCGGCCAGCAGCAGGATCGCCATGGCCACCACGCCAGCAGCGTAACGCACAGTCATTGATGCTCCACCCCTCAATAGTTCCCACAGACCAGAACATTTCAGAAAACTAGCCATTCGTGTTTCCCGCGCCCTTACGCTATGGCGCGCGCCGCGCCAATATAGCCGATGGCCAGGCGTGGCCACGTTGAGGACGCCCTAACACGAGAAGGTCAGCCGATGAGAATAGCGCTACTCATTCTTCTCGGGCGTACGCGGTTTCGTCGTCGGCAACTCTCCTCGGCAACCAGTCCGAGCCCGGCGACCAGCGAGCCGCAGCCGCCCATCAGCAGGTCGGCGATCGTGTCGTCGTAGCTGACCAGGATGCTGGCTCCCAGTACATTGTTGGCGAACCACTCGTAGAGTTTCCACAGCGCGCCGGCGGCGAAGCCCAAGGCGACGGTCAGCAGCATCACCGAGCCAGGGTGCCCGTGCAGGGGCCAGTCGTGTAAGCCGGGCAGCAAGCCGAACCGGGCCGTCAGTAGGTACAGCATCGCGGCGATCGAGCCGGGGGTGGCCGCGTGCACCGGTCAGTCGATCCACGGAACCGCCTGGTACCACGCTGCGGTTGCCGACCAGGTGGCCAGCAGCAGCGTGGCGCAATACGCCACGTCAAATGGCGCCGGGATGCCACCGACCAGGCGCGGCACCGCCAGCGCCAGGGCCACCAGGATGAACTTGACGCCGCCCTCGAGCCCGAACAGGAAGAACGCCGACCGCGCTGGCCAGCGCAGCGGCCCCGCACCAGGTCGGATAGCAGGCGGACGAGCCTCTCGTGATCCACCGGATGATTACCCTTGGCCGTCCGCGGGAAACCGAGGCCTGAACACGTCACGACATTTCGATGTGAAGGACGTCCCATGGCGAAGAATCCCGAACAAGTTGCCCGTGGGACGCGCTGGTTTCCCTGCCCGCGGCCGCGGGCCGAGCAGTGACCCCGACCTTCCGGCTCGGGCGCATTGCCGGTGTCCAGGTCGGCGCGAACTGGAGTGTGCTGGTCATCCTGGCGTTGATTGTGCTCGGGTTGGCTGCCGGGCGGCTGCCCTTGGTGGCGCCCGGACGGTCGACTCTGGCCTACGCGGTGACCGGGGCGCTTAGCGGGTTGGTGTTCCTGGCGTCGCTGCTAGCCCATGAGGTATCGCACGCCGTGGTGGCCCGGCGTAATGGGATAGCCGTGGAAAGCATCACCCTGTGGCTGTTCGGCGGCGTGGCGCAGCTGCGCGGGGAGGCGACCAGCCCAGGTGCCGACCTACGGATCGCCGGTGTCGGACCAGTGGTGAGCGCGTTGTTGGGCGGCGGCTTCTTCGCTGCGAGCGCGCTGGTCGCTGCCGCCGGCGGTGGGCCGCTAGTGCTCTCTGCATTGAGCTGGCTCGCTGTGATCAACGTCGTGCTGGCAGCGTTCAATCTGATTCCGGCCGCGCCGCTGGATGGTGGTCGGGTGTTGCGCGCGGTGCTGTGGCGGGTGACCGGGGACCGGCGGCGGGCGGCGGTGATCGCGACTCGGGCCGGGGTGATGGTCGGTTTCGTGCTGATCGGACTGGGGCTGGCGCAGGTTGTGCTGGCGCGCGGGTTCGGCGGGCTGTGGTTAGCCCTGATCGGGTGGTTCCTGGTGAATGCGGCCCGCGCCGAGGAGCAGCAGACCGTGTGGCAGTCCGCACTCGACGGTATTCACGTTGCCGAGGTGATGACGCCAGACCCGGTTACCGCGTCACCTGAACTCACCGTGCAGCAATTCATCGACGAATACCTCATGCGGCACCGGTTCAGCACGGTCCCGCTGGTGGATTCGGCTGGCCAGCTCGCCGGGTTGGTGACCTTGAACCGGATCCGGCAGGTGCCCGACGGGCAGCGGGCAGCGACCCGGCTGGCCGATATCGCCTGCCGGCCTGCGGACCTGCCGGTTGCGGCGGCCCAGGAACCGCTGACCGATCTGCTGCCGAGAATGGCCGGTTGTTCCGACGGCCGCGCTGTTGTGCTCGATCCACAGCGCCGGCTGGTCGGCATCGTGTCCCCGTCCGACGTCTCACGCACGGTCCAGACCGCTGAACTGCGCATGCCGGTCGGGGGCAAGGCCTGAGCTACTCAAGGGACTGCCGCGGCGAAGCCTATGGTCTGCCCACATGACGTAATTCGGTGTCCTCAAGGTGGGTGGGTGGGGGCTGCTGGCAGGTTCGGCGCTTGTTGTCGGAGCGGCGCTGGTTTACCAGCTGTCGTTGCCGGGCCGGCTGGTGGCAGACGTCTACGGGCTCTGGACGGGGATCGCGGTGGTGACCGCATTGTCCGCCGCCGGGGGGTTCCTGCTCGCCGGGGTGCTGGGGCCGTTCGCGTTGGCGTCCGTCACGGCGCTGACCGGCGGGGCGATCCTTGCGATGATTGCCGACACGATGATTCCGGAGGCATTTGAGCAAGCTCATCTCGCCACTGGCCTCATCGCCGTGCTGGGATTTCTCGCCGCTTTCGCCCTCAGCCGACTTGGCGGCTGGGGAATTAGTTATTGACTGCGCTGAAGGCTGCGTTCACAGGTTTCGCATCTTGTCATGCGGGCACTCGCTCGTGTCCACCCCTGAACTCTCCGTATCGCAACGGCCAACAACGAGCCGCTCGCCGGGCGACAGAATGCTCCGCACTGGCCGGTTCGCCTGGGGCCTGCTGGGAGGCGTTTCTGCCTTACATCGGAGCGATCGTTACCGGGCTGCTTGCGGTGCTCGTGGCCCTGGCCAGCGGCGGACCGGCACTGGCGCTGGCTGTGGTCGCGCTGATCGTCGTTGTGCAGCAGCCGGACGGCAATGTGATCGAACCACTGATCACCGGTCGGGTGTTGCAGCTGCCTGCCTTCGTGGTAATCGTCGCAGTCACGGTGGGTGCGACGCTGCTCCGCGTGCTCGGGACATTTCTCGCCGTGCCGGTAGCAGCGTGCATCGCCGCGCGTTCAGCTTCCTGCGCGAGCGGCAGGCCAAAGACGGGTGCGACCACGACTTCCGCCACCAGGAGGCCTCGGTGCCGGACGGCCAAGCCAGGAGTACCTGATGCCTGGCTTGATCGAGGATTATGGGCTGATCGGTGACCTGCAGACCGCGGCGCTGGTGGGTCGGGATGGGTCGATCGATTGGCTGTGCCAGCCGCGGTTCGACTCCCCGGCCTGCTTCGCCGCGCTGTTGGACGACGAGCGGGCCGGGCACTGGCTGCTCGCACCGGCTGGCGGTGGGCCGTGCACCCGGCGGCGCTACCGCGGCGAGTCGCTGGTGCTGGAAACCGAGTGGGAGACGCCGGACGGCACGGTCCGGGTGGTCGACGCGATGCCCCTGCGCGGGGAGGCCACCGATGTCGTCCGCGTGGTCGAGGGCCAGTCGGGGCGGGTCCCGATGGCGATGGAGCTCGTGCTGCGCTTTGACTACGGCTCGGTGTCGCCGTGGGTCCGGCAGGTTGACGGCCAGTGGTCGGCGGTCGCGGGACCCGATGCGGCCTGGTTGCACAGCCCGGTCTCCGTCGAGCACAGGGACGGCCGGACGAGCGCCCGTTTCGAGGTAGAGGCGGGGCAGCAGGTGCCGTTCGTGCTGACCCATACCGCGTCTCACGTGCCGGCTCCGAAGCCGGTCGACGGCTTGCAGGCGCTGGAGGGCACCGAGTGGCTCTGGACGGACTGGATCGGACGCTGCAACTACCAGGGCGAACGGGCGCAACCGGTACGCCGCTCGCTGGTCACGCTCAAGGCGCTCACCTACGCCCCGACCGGTGGCATCGTGGCGGCGGCGACCACCTCGTTGCCTGAGCAGCTGGGCGGCAGCCCGTACAGGGATTACCGGTACTGCTGGCTGCGCGACGCCACCTTCACTCTGCAGGCATTGCTCGGCACCGGTTATATCGGCGAGGCGAAGGCCTGGCGGGACTGGCTGTTGCGCGCGGTGGCCGGTGATCCAGCCGACCTGCGGATCATGTACGGGCTGGACGGCACCCGCCGGATCCCGGAGTACACCCTGGACTGGCTGCGTGGTTACGAGGGCTCAACGCCGGTGCGAATCGGCAATGCCGCCGCTGAGCAGTACCAGCTCGACGTGTGGGGCGAAGTCCTGGAAGGACTGCACCTGAGCCGCGAGGCTAGGTTGGCACCCTCAGAGGATGCGTGGGACCTGCAGCGGGCGCTGCTGGACTATCTGGAGGGCCACTGGACCGATCCGGACAACAGCCTGTGGGAGGTACGCGGGGCGCGGCGGCACTTCGTGCACTCCATGGTGTTGGCGTGGACCGGCGTCGACCGCGCAGTGCACGCCGAGCGGCAGGGACTGGACGGACCGGTGGCCCGCTGGCGGGCACTGCGGGACCGGATCCACGCCGACGTGTGCGAGCGCGGCTACGACGCCCAGCGCGGCACCTTCACCCAGTTCTACGGCTCGCAAGGACTGGATGCAGCACTGCTGCTGATCCCCCGGGTGGGGTTCCTGCCCTGGGGCGATGAGCGGGTTGTGGGAACCGTCGAGGCCATCCAGCGAGAGCTGTGCGAGGACGGCTTCGTCCTGCGATACCGCCCCGACTCCGATGGGAGGGTCGACGGCTTGCCGGGTGACGAGGGCGCGTTCATGCTGTGCTCCTTCTGGCTGGCGGACGCGCTGCACGGCATTGGGCGCACGCAGCAGGCGCGGGCCCTGTTCGAGCGGCTGCTCGGATTGCGCAACGACCTGGGCCTGCTCAGCGAGGAGTACGACACGCGGGCTCAGCTCGGCGCCGACGAGCTGGTCGTCGACGGCCTCGCGGTTGGCGTCTGCGGCACGGACCGCGAGATTGCTGCGGGGGAGTACGGCTGGCCGCCGCCAGGCCGTGATCGGCTCGTCCTGGGCCACGAGTCGCTGGGGCGGGTGTGCCACGCACCTGCTGGTTCCGACTTCACCGTCGGGGACCTGGTGGTGGGTGTGGTGCGCTGGCCCGACCCGGTGCCCTGCGGCGCCTGCGAGCACGGGCAGTTCGACATGTGCCGCAATGGTCGCTACACCGAGCGCGGCATCAAGCAGCTCGACGGCTACGCCAGCCAGCAGTGGCTGGTCGAGTCTGGCTACGCGGTCCGGCTCGACCCGCGCCTGGCGAGGTCGGTGTGCTCATGGAGCCCACCAGCGTCGTGGCCAAGGCGTGGGATCAAATCGAGCGGATCGGTCAGCGGTCGTGGTTCGACCCGCAACGCGTTCTGATCACCGGGGCCGGACCGATCGGACTGCTCGCAGCGCTGCTCGCCGTGCAGCGCGGGCTGGAAACCCACGTGCTCGACGTGGTGACCCACGGCCGCAGCCGGAACTGGTGCGCGCGCTCGGTGCGACCTATCACCACGACGGCGTGGCGTGCGCCACGCGGGCGGCCGAACCCGACATCGTCATCGAGGCCACCGGAGTGGCCACCGTGGTCTTCGACGCGCTCGCCGCCACCGCGCCCTACGGCATCGTGTGCCTTACCGGCGTTTCCGGCGCCGGTAAGGGCATTACCCTCGACGGCAGCGCTCTCAACCGTGAGTTGGTGCTGGAGAACGACGTGGTCGTCGGCTCGGTCAACGCCAACCTGCACCACTACGACCTCGCCGCCACCGCCCTGGCCGGTGCCGATCTCGGCTGGCTGGAGCGCCTGATCACCCGACGGGTCCCGCTCGACCGCGCCAGCGACGCGTTCGATCCGGGCCCCGACGACGTCAAGGTCGTCATCACCCTCGACGGCTCCTGACCCATCGGCACGGAAGGTGCCAGGATGGCGGCAAGGCTTACCTCTGCCGAGCTGGCCGCCCGTACCGACCGGGCGGTCGCGGCGGCGGTTGACGCAGCGGTGTCCAGGCCGTCCTCGCCCAGTCGTTGAGGGTGCTCAGCTCGCGCCCTCGGACTCGCCGTGACCGGTCCGCGGGTGCTGTACGACGTGTTCTCCGTGGTCGTGCACCTGTCACCGGCCCCGGTAGTGGTGCGCGTGCCCACGGTCCTGCCGCGCACAGTCGCGGCAGACCCGGACGCGCAGGCTGCACAGCAGCGCTCGGAGCTTGCTGTGGCAGGTTGGCTCGCCGACCGGGGCCACCCTGTGGTGCCGCCGAGTCCACTCGTGGCGCGAGAACCCGTCCGTCGGGACGGGTTCTCGATGACGTTCTGGCAGTTCGTCGAGCAGGTTTCCCGACGCCCAGCCTGACGCCGGCCAACGCTTCACCGTGACGGCGCAGCTGCACGTCGCCCTGCGCGAGTACCCCGCTGAGTTGGCGTTCCTGATGCCGTTCGACGCGTCCATACCTGACGGTCTCGCACAGCTGGAGGAATGCCCGGACCTTCTCGACGCGGCAAACCTCGACCGCGCGCGGCGCGAGTGGGCGGTGTTGGAGCCCCTCGTCTCCTCCCGGACCGCCTTCGAGGCGGCGTTCCCCAAAGCGGACATCCAGCCGATCCATGGCGACGCGCCGTACTACAACATCATCGACACTCCCGAGGGCATGCTGTGCTCGGATTTCGAGCACGTCACTGCCGGCCCGGTCGAATGTGACCTCGCGCTGGTCAGCCCGCAGGAACAGGCGGTGTACAACGCTGCCGCCGTGCAGCTCGGCCTGCGCCCTCTGGACCCGCGGTTGTTGCGGGTCATGGGATCTGCGCGCATGCTCCAGTCTGTCGCCTGTCTCGCCCTGGTGCCTCAGCTCCCGATGCTCGCCGAGGGTCTCCGGTCGCCGCTGGACCACTGGCGAACAACATCGATGGCGGAAGAACTGCTTCACACCCGAAACTGTCGACCCTGAGCGGCCGGGTGAAGCGCTGCGGCTACGTGTCTTGCGAAGCCTGACGGCTCTCGTACGCGCTGGTCAGAAGCGGTGTTTGGTGAGCGCGATGAGGTAGCGGCAGCTCTCGCGGGTCGGGTTGATGAACGTGCACGGTGCTGGGGGGCCCAGCTGAAGGCAGTCGCCGACGTCGAGTTCATGCTCGGTATCGCCCTCGCGAAAGCGCAGATGACCCTCGAGCACCCAGATCTGCTGGTGGATGAAGGCGTAGGCGTCAGAAGGATAGGAGACCCGCGCGCCTGCGGGTAAATCGACTTCGACGAGCTCGAGCGGTCCACCGGTGGCCGGTGACACCGCGCGGCGATGGTAGCCGGTGCCGGGATCGGTCCATGTCGGTTGGTCGGTGGCGCGCACGAGTCGCTGGTCGTTGCCTTCGGCGTGGGCCACGAGTTCGGACAGCGTCATGCCCAACGCGGCGGACAGACGGCTCAGCAGGGCGGCGGTGGGTTGTGCCTGGCCGCGTTCGATCTTGCCGATCATTGCCCGTGAGACGCCAGAGCGCTCGGCCAGAGCACTGGCCGACAGCTCGCGTGCGAGCCGGGCGGCGTGCAGCGTTACCGCGAGCGACACGGAAAGCGGGTCCGACATGACCGTCACTATAGAGACGTCAAGCGCTACTATCTTCACCATGGGTGGCGGCAGGCCGACCGTTCGAAACGCCTCAGAACGTGATGCCGAGGCTTGCGCGGTCATCTACGCCCCGTACGTCACCGGCACCGCGATCACGTTTGAAAGCGACCCACCGCTGCCGGCGGAAATGGCCCAGCGCATCGCTGCCGCCTTGCGCACGCATGCGTGGGTCGTGCTCGAGAACGCGAGCCGTGTCGTCGGCTACGCCTACGGCGGTGCGTTCAAGTCGCGCGCGGCGTATCGCTGGTCGTGCGAGGTCAGCGTGTACCTCGAGCGCGGCCGGCGGCGTACCGGCGGCGGCCGCGCGCTCTACGAGGCGCTGTTCGTCCGTCTGGCCGAACGCGGCTTCCGCACCGCCGTCGCGGGTATGACGCTGCCCAACGAAGCAAGCGTCGGCCTGCACCACGCCATGGGGTTCGAGCCGGTCGGAACCTACCGGCGCATCGGCTGGAAGCATGACACCTGGCACGATGTCGCCTGGGCACAGCGGACGATTGCCACCGGCCTGGACCCGCCCGCCGAACCCCGGTGACCTGCTCGATCGGCGTGTAAGCCATGTGTTGACCTACCTGGGCGTCACCAGTGCGCGGGTGTCGGCGGTGAAATCGGTGTCGGGGTGGGCTAGCGGGTGAGCCAGGTGCCAGCGCACTGATCGACCCACTGCTTCAGCCTGATCGCTGGGTTGCCAGCCCATCACCCGGCGCGCCTTGTCGTTACCGGCCAACAGGTCCTGTGGAATTCGGCCGGTCATGATCAGGTCCGGTGGGAGCACGGCAGCGGGAACGGTGACCAGTTCCGCGTCGTGGTCTGCTGCCGCGAGAATCTGGCCGACCCACTCGCGCATCGTCGGGGTGGCGGACTCGCCGACATTGAACACTTCCCCGGTCGCCTCCGGTGTGTCCAGGGCGGCCAGCACCGCTCGGGCGACATCGCCGACGTAGATTCGGGTCCAGCGCCAGGTACCTTCCCCAATGGGGATGCGCCGCCGACTGGCACGTACTCGCCGGAGGATGAACTCCTCACGCTGCTGCACATCGCCTTCGCCATAGACCATTCCCAGCCGCAGCACGATGGCTCCGCGCTGCAGGTACAGCGGCTCCACGTCGAGCTTGTCGTAGTGGTCCATGTCGAGCTCATAACCCTCCAGGCCGGGATCGGTGCCGCGATGCGGATACCGACCCTGGCGCAGCGGGGAATCTTCCACTAGCGGCACCGGGATGCCAGCCTGGCCGGACAGCGCCAGCTCATAGGCTCGATACACATCCATGCTGGACAGCAACACCAGTGGCACCTCGGGAAGGTGCGGGAGGACGGCGTCAGCATCGGTCCGGGTCATCGCCAGGGTGTCCACCACCGCATCCGGCGCGAATGCCCGGACCTGATCAGCGACAAGGCCGAACTGTCTGCGGTCGACGTGCAAATGCCTGCATGGCACCCAGTCCTGCGGCTCGGCCACGCCGCGGTGTACGACGAGCACCTCGTCACCGCGGCGTACCAGCGCCTCGGTGATCCGCCGACCGATGAACCGCGTACCGCCGATGATGGCAACGCGCATGGTCACCCCATCACGCCGCAAGACCGCCCGGGGCGCTGCAGGATCTCACGCAGCGCTGGATCCTTTCCGCAGAAAGGGTTCGATCTCCTGCTGAACGTAGGTTGTGACGTCGCGGTCTCCCAACGCGCCCTCGATGACACTCACATCATGAGTGGTGCACACCTGCCGAAGTACCTGGCGGGAGGATGACTCGACGCCACCACCGATAACCACTGTCATAACCTCGCCCGATGCGAGCCGGGTAAGCGCTTCATCGTCAGCCGTGGTTCCCTCAGCGTCGAAGCCATCGCCGCGGAGCACGGCGAGTACCGTATCGATCACTTGCTGAGCGCGGGCGATCACTAGCGTCGTCATGGCAGCTCCTTCTCTATGGGAGGGTCCACACGCTAAAGCCTCAATCGCACAGGTCAATTATCAGCGGCAGCCGGATGTCCCGACCGCACAGAGGTGCGCCTGCGGTGTGCCGAAGGCCGGTGCGGCAGCAGACTGTGTGCTGGAGGTGAACAGTACGTATGGCGAGCCGCAGCGTGGACGACGTGGCAGCAAAGCTCTACGCGGTTGAACCCCCGGCGTTCGTGGCAGCGCGCAGTGAGGCGGTCCGGGAAGCCCGGGAGGCGGGGAACGTGGAGCTGGCGACCGCGATCGGGAAGTTGCGGCGGCCAGTGTTGGCGGCCTGGGCGGTGAACCTGCTCGCGCGTAACGACTCCGCTGGCCTAGAGCAGCTGGTGGCGCTGGGTGGAGAGCTGCGCGAGGCGCATCAGCAGATGCGGGGTGAAGCACTGCAGCGGTTGAGCCGGCAGCGGCACGACATGCTCGCCGTACTGGCTGGGCGAGCCGGCCAGCTGGCCGCGGACGCGGGTCACCCGCTTGGGGCCGAGGCTGCCCAGCAGGTGATGCAGACCCTCGGCGCCGCGCTCGCCGATCCTGATGCCGGGCGGGAGGTGCAGCGGGGGTGGCTCGTCACACCGCTGAGCTACACCGGCTTCGGTCCACCTTCAGAGGAGATGCCGGTAACGGCGCAGCGGTCCCGCCCTGCTCGCCGGGATGTGCCGCATGAGGACGAACTGGCGCATCGCCGCCGCGAACGGGAGCGGCTGGAACACGAGCTGGCCGGGGTCCGTCGCGAAATGGTCACGCTCGCGCGCGACGCCCAGCACGCTGTAGAGGCCCTTGAGCGGGCGGACGACGCAGTGTCCAGCGCGCAGCGGCAGCTAGCCGAGGCCACTGAACGGCATAACTTGGTGGCGCAGCGTGCCCAGACGGCCGATCGTGCGCGCCGCGACGCCGAGCGTCGGGTGCAGCACCTCACGGAGCAGCTCGACGAACTCAATTAGGCCGCATGGCCATCAGCCAGGGACAGGAAAGACCCTTACTACTCCTGGTTGAGGCCGACGGCTGCGTCGGGCTCGCTGAGGTGGAAGCTCTCTTCCAAGTAGCGAGTCACGGCTTCGGTGTTCCGGCTGGGTCAGAAGAGATCTCTGCCTGTACCGCGCTGACGTACTCCTGCGGGTCCTTGTCCGTGGTATCCAGGTCCCGGGGATCGGGGTGTTCGGCCTTGAACTTCAGGAACTGATGGCCCAGCTCCTCACGAACACTGAGGGGGGCATTCCGCCGGAAATCGGCGAGGGCTTCGTCCTCTTCCTCGGCCATGTGTTCGCTGTTGGCCATCCGGGCCTTGTGGACGCCGTCCCACCACTGCGGACTACCGATGGGGTGCCGGGCAGCCTCATGCACGCCATCGCGGATGTCATTGTGGTCGCCGATCGCATCAACGGTTTCATCCTCGGCCTCATCACCACGGCGCAGCAGCTGCGGGTAAAAGACGATTTCCTCGGCCACTGCGTGCACATCGAGCAGCGCGGCGAGGGGTTCCCAGATCGCGCGTAGCTGCTCGGGCCCTTGGGCATCGTCCAGGGCGGCAAACTCCCGCCGAAACGTGTCGTGATCATCCAAGATCAGCTGCGTGATGTCGGCCATTGCACAGTGCTCCTTGTTGAGGGCTACTTATTATTTTGGCTCCTTGCTACGCTCAGCGGCTACCCACCATGGCGCACCCCACACCTACCCCGGCCAGTTTGCTCGAATTTAAGTTCGCTCATTGCTCCCGCGCGTACATGATCTCGTCGACGGCGGGGGTCGGCTCACCGGTGTTATGGACCTCGATGCCGACCGGCACCTGATCCTCCTCAGCCACCGGCTCCCTGGGCGTCACCTCATCGTCAACCGACTGGTCGAGCTCTTCCACCGGAGTGGCGGCCACTGGACGATCTGGCACCGACTCAGTGCTGACGTCGGGACGTTCCTCCTCCAGCCGCTCGGTCAACGGCCGGTCGGTGGCCTGCTCGGCCGCCGTGGTCCCGTACCGATTGGCTGCCGACCAGTCCTCGGCTGGATCCATCCCGCCTTCCAGCGGGTCGACGCCCATGTTGTCTTCATCGAGCGTCTCACTCGGCGTGAGAACGTCGTCGTCATGCCCCACAGGATCGGGGGTGAATACGGTCACTACGCGCCTCCTGTTGCCTCTCGGGATATGGTTGCATGTGTCCCGATATGTGCCCGTTCCTTGGACGGGTAAACCACTCATCGAAGTCGGCGGTGACGCTGTGCGATGCATCGGCCACCGGCGTCCGCGGCAATCTCGCGGACCACGTCCTCTCGAGGGCGTCGGCCACGGGTACAGACCGTCACGTACGACCGTCCATGGTGGGGCCGTTAGCTCACCTCGATTGCGGGTACCCGGTGCGGACCTGCCGCAACGTTGAGACGATGAGGAGGAGTCCGTGCTACCGGAGCGGCCCCCCGGAAGTGGCGCTCCATCCTGAACCGGTGGCCTCGGTTTGTCTGGAGAGCCGGACAACCCACCGGTGGGCTTGCCGGACCTCACCGAGCGCATCTGTTCACCGACACTCACTGAGAGGACGATTCGATGCAACGAGGTAGTGACAAGAACAGCGCCTGGAAGGACGATGCCCTCGCTCGCGATGTGGAGGGCATGCTCCGTGGTAACGGTCCCACCCACGCCGAGGAATGGAAGGACCCCGAACCGCCCGCTGACGATGACCCTGTGCTGAACACGCGTGGCAGCGTCGTAGACCGCGGCGACACCGGCCAGCCGGCATAACCGTCGGAGGTGCGGCCCAGGAGTGATCTTCACGGCGCCCGGCAGGTGCCTACGGGATGCGCCCTTGAGGGCGAGTCGGCCTGGATTGCGGGGGTGGCCTTGCGGGCGCGGCGTTCCTGGCGGGCGAGGACGATGGCGGCGGGGATCGCGGCAAGGGTGAGCCAGAACGCCCACCAGAAAGTGGTACCGAAGGCGTCCGCGGCAGCGCCGGCGAGCGAACCGAGACCACCCGCTGGCACGCCGCCCTGATCCGTGGTGCCAAGACCGGGCAGCGCGGCTGCGAGTTGGGCGTTGAGGATGACGGCCAGTACCGCCCCGCCGATGGAGCCGCCGACCCGCTGCACCTCGTTCAGCCCGCTCGTCGCGCGCGGAACCGTGTCGGGGCGCATCGCGGCGTTGGCCGCCGCCATCGCCGGCATCATGCTGGCGCCCAGTCCGAACCCGCGGACGGCCAGCGCAGCCAGCAGCAGCGGGTACGGCGTGTCAGCGCCGACCTGGGTCAGTACCGCGGTGCCCAGCGCGAGTAGAGCTACCCCAACCAGAACCACGCGCCCGCCGCCGACGCGGTCGGTCAGCGGGCCCACAATCGGCATCAGCGCGGCGGCGGCCAGGCCTTGTGGGATGAGCAGGAGCCCCGTGGCCAATGCACCCTCACCGCGCGCGGTCTGGAAGTAGAGCGGAAGCACGATCAGCGACCCGAACAGCGCCACACCGAGCAGAAACGTGGTCACGACGGCGGCGGCCAGCCGCAGGTTCGTGAAGATCCGGACGTCGATG
>DASQVB010000308.1:0-34772 GCA_035640975.1 Pseudonocardiaceae bacterium | reverse complement strand
GAACTCCGGCACTGGGTGGTGGCCCTGGCTATCACTGTGGTGGGGTGGGCGGTGGCGCTGGTGGTCCTGCGCAACTACCGGGCCCGAGTCTCCTACTGGGTCTGATAGCACTGGGTCTGATAGCACTGGGTCTGATAGCACTGGGTCTGATAGCACTGGGCGTGATAACACAATGGTCTCCATCGACGTGAACGGTGCCTGCGTCGACTTTCCGATCTTCGACGCGAAAACCAGGTCGCTGAAGAAGGCCCTGCTGGGCACGATGGGGCGAGCCGGCGGCAAGATCGGGATCGACTCCAAGGTGCCGATCATCGAAGCACTCCGCGACATCACCCTGTCGTTACGCAACGGCGACCGGGTCGGGTTGATCGGGCACAACGGGGCGGGTAAGTCCACCCTGCTGCGGCTGCTGTCCGGGATCTACGAGCCGACCAGGGGGGCCTCGCGGATCGTCGGGAAGGTCGCCCCAGTCTTCGACCTCGGTGTCGGCATGGATCCGGAGATCTCCGGCTACGAGAACATCATCATCCGCGGGCTGTTCCTGGGCATGACCCGCAAACAGATGGAGGCCCGCACCGGAGAGATCGCCGAGTTCACCGAACTGGGCGACTACTTGTCGATGCCGCTGCGCACCTACTCGACCGGCATGCGAGTCCGCCTCGCGCTCGGTGTGGTGACCAGCATCGATCCCGAGATCCTGCTGCTCGACGAGGGCATCGGCGCGGTGGACTCGGCATTCTTGGAGAAGGCCCGGGACCGGCTCACCGCGCTAGTCGAGCGGTCCGGGATCCTGGTGTTCGCGTCGCACTCCGACGAGTTTCTCGTTGAGTTGTGCACCTCGGCGTTGTGGCTGGACCACGGGCAGATTCGGGAGCAGGGTGACCTGCGCACGGTGCTGTCCCACTACAAGGGCAAGGACCCCTTCGAAAACCTCAGCAAAGAAGCCCTCACCCGCGTCCAGGAGGCCGCCAGATGACTGCCTACGCCGCATCGCGCAGGCTCAGCGTGGTTATCAGGCCGGCTTTTACCACGCTGAGCCCGCTGAGTGCGATGGGTGCCAGATGACCACCGTGATCGCTGTGGTGGTGACGCGGCACCGGCGGGATCTGCTGGCCAAGTCGCTGGCGGTGCTGGCTGAGCAGACTCGGCCGCCCGATCATCTGGTGGTGGTCGACAACGGGCCGGACGATCCCGCCGAGGGAGTTGTCGAGGACTGCCCGATCCCGTCCACCTACCTACCCTCGCTGCGCAACCTCGGCGGCGCCGGTGGGTTCGCACTGGGGATGCTGCACGCCCTGGCGTTGGGCGCGGAATGGGTGTGGCTGGCTGACGACGACGGGCGTCCCGCGGACGTCCGGGTGCTGCAAACCCTGCTCGAAGAAGCAAAGCGCCGGGACCTCGCGGTGATCTCTCCGGTGGTCGTCAACATCGACGACCCGGAACGGCTGGCGTTCCCGCTGCGCCGGGGCCTGACCTGGAAGCGGCAGCGCAGCGAGCTGGGAACGGACTTCCTGCCCGGTATCGCCAGCTTCTTCAACGGTGCCCTGTTCAGCGCCGACGCGCTGGACATCGTCGGCGTTCCGGACTACCGGCTGTTCGTCCGGGGCGACGAGGTGGAGGTGCACCGCCGGGTGGTCCGCGCCGGGCTGCGGTTCGGCACGACCTTGAAAGCTTCCTACGCCCACCCCGACGGCTCAGCGGAGTTCAAGCCGATGCTCCGCGGGCACTTCCACGCCCAAGACCCCGCCGACGAGATCAAGCGGTACTACACCTACCGCAATCGCGGCTACCTGCTGTCCCAGCCCGGGATGCGCCGGATCGGCATGCTGGAGGTGTTCCGGTTCGGGTTGTACTTCCTGGGCACCAAACGCGACCCACGGGCCTTCCAGCAGTGGCTGCGGCTGCTCCGCCAGGGCCGCGCGGAGCGCTTTTATCGATACTGACACCGGTACTGACACCGGTACTGACACCGGGGTCAGGGATGGGGTGCCGGGCCACTGGTCCCGTTGGACTAGCCTCCTGCGGGTGCTGACCTCCGGGCACACCGATACCTCGCGCGGCCGGTCCGGCAGTAGCGATGACGAGGCCACGGGTCACTCCCCCGGCCGTCACAGTCGCCACCGAGGAAGCGACCGCTCCCACCGTCGACGGCGCTTCGCCGCCGCGGTGTTTGGCCTGCTCGGTGTGTTACTCGCGGTCGCAGTGCCACTACTGCCAGTAGTCCAGGACACCGCGACGATCACCTGGCCGGGTCCGGGGCCGCTCGCTTCGGTCAATGCGCCGCTGGTCACCTTTCAACCGCAGAGCCTGACCGCCACGATCCCCTGCGCGGCAGCAACCTCGGCGGACGTGCGATCGATACAACCGGTGTCCCTGCTGGCTACTACCCCGCCCGGCTCAGCCGACGCTGCGGCCGTGGCCATGGTCCTGCAAGTGGCGGACGGAAAGCTCACCCTGATCAGTCGGGGCCAGGCACTGGGCACCTTTCCCTTGGGCACACTCCCGTTGGGCACCATCCCGGTCTCCCCGCAGGAGTGCATGATCGCAATCTCCTCCGACGCCACCGGCACCACGGCTTCGGTCGGCCCGCAGCAGTTCGTCACGGTCGACCAGGACGTCCGGCCGCAGGTGACCGGTATCTACTCAGCGCTCGACGACCAGCGTGACCCGGTCAAGGGGCTGGCGGTGCAGATCATCCCGGACACCCGCTTTCAGTCCACCCCGCACCCGATCAAGCTCGCCGCGATGGCGCTCGCTGTGGTAGCCGTGTTGACCAGCCTGATGTTGCTGCATCGGCTGGACGGGCGGATCGGCCGCCGAGCACCCCGGCTCCTGCCGTCAGGCTGGTGGCGCCCGACCGGACGCGACGCCACGGTGCTCGCCGTGCTGGCGGTATGGGTCGTCATCGGTGGGATCACCTCAGACGACGGCTACATCCTCACGATGATCCGTACCAGCTCCGACATGGGGTACGTCGGCAACTACTACCGATGGTTCAACGTCCCCGAGGCGCCCTTCGGCTGGCCCTACCAGCTATACACGTTGTGGGCGGAGATCAGCACGACCCCACCGTGGCTGCGGCTGCCCTCGTTCGTCATGGGCGGGGTCAGCTGGATGCTGATCAGCCGGGAGGTGCTGCCGCGGCTGGGCCGGGAGGTCCGCCGCAGTGCCGCCGCCGGATGGGCTGCCGCCGCGGTGTTCCTGGCCTTCTGGCTGCCCTACAACAATGGGCTGCGGCTGGAACCGGTAGTCGCGATCGGCTCGCTGCTCGCGCTGTGTGCGGTGGAGCGTGCGGTGGCCACCCGCCGGCTGTTGCCGCTGGCGCTGGGTCTGCTCGCCGCCGCCTTCACCGTCGCCGCAACGCCGACCGGATTCATCGCGGTCGCACCGTTCCTGGTGGCGGTGCGGCCGCTGGTGCGGATGCTGCACCAGCACGCATCCGCCTCCGGCTGGCCCGCCGTGATGGGACCGATCTTCGGTGCCGGCCTGCTGGTGCTGGTGGTGATCTTTGCCGACCAGACGCTGGCCGGGCTGCTGGAAGCCACCCGGATTCGCACCGCTATCGGACCCAGCCTGTCCTGGTTCCAGGAGGCCACCCGCTACCAGGAGCTGTTCAGTGACAAGGCGGACGGGGCGCTGGCCCGCCGCTTCCCGGTGCTGCTGTTGCTGCTGTGCCTGGGAACCAGTCTTGTGGTGCTGTTGCGCCGGGGCGCCATCCCGGGCGCCGGCCTGGGCCCAAGCCGGCGACTGATCGCCACCGCGGCGCTGTCGCTGGTGCTGCTGGCGCTGACTCCGACCAAGTGGACCCACCACTTCGGGTCGCTGGCCTCGATCGGTGCCGCGCTAGCCGCGCTCACCGCACTGGCCACCAGCACCAGCGTGCTGCGTTCGGCGCGTAACCGCTGGTGGTTCCTGTCCGGCCTGCTGGTAATCCTGGCGTTGTCGGCAACCGGGCCCAACGCACCCTGGTACGTCTCCCAGTACGGGGTGCCCTGGTACGACATCCCCCCGTCGATCAACGGCTTCCAGGCGAGCACGCTGCTGATCATCACGGCCGCGCTTGCCGGATTGCTTGCCGTGATCGAAGGGTTGCGGCATGAGCCGGGCGAACCGCCGCCGCCCCCACCGGACCGTGGCAGCGGGCGGCGGGCGTTGCGCAGCGGATCGGCCCCACTGGCGGTGTTCTGCGGGTTGCTGGTGCTCGCCGAGGTCGGCGCGATGGTCAAGGCAATGCATAAGCAGCGCGACGGCTACAGCATGGCCGCGGCCAACATGGCCCACATCACCGGACACAGTTGCAATCTCACCGACGCGGTGCTGGTCGAGCCGGACCGGCGCGCCGGCGCGCTGCGCCCGGTGCCCGGAACGCTGCTCGCCGACATCCCGTTGCGGCGTGGTTTCGAGATCAACCGGATCCCGTCTGCGGCCACCGACCGGGTAGACCGGCAGCGTCGTGACATTCAAGGTGACCGCCCTCCCACGTCGGAGGGAGACAACCCGGTTGATACGCCACCGCCCGGACTCGGCGGAACCGCGATCCCGATCTGGAGCAGCTTCTCCGTCGACGGGCCAGGCATCGGAGACATGCGCACCAACTGGTACGCCCTGCCCGACGCGGCCCGTGATGGCCGCGCCCCGGTGGTGATCTCGGTCGCGGGAACTCTGTCTGGCACCACACCGCTGGTCGCCGAGTTTGGCCGGCGCACCGAGCGCGGGTTTGACGTGATCGACCAGATCGCCATCGGCGGGCGAGCCACCGCCCCGGGGCCAGGATGGCGAGACCACCGTCTCGGATTGGCCGGTCGGCCAGCCGCCGGTGCGGACACCGTGCGACTGATCGCCACCGATGCCGACGTCACCGAGGATGGTTGGCTGCTGTTCTCCGCACCCCGGGTGCCCGTGCTGAGCTCGATGACCGACCTGGTGACTCCCACACCCCCGGTGTTCCTGGACTGGCCGGTCGGGTTCGTGCACCCGTGCGTGCGCCCGTTCGAGATCCGCAACGGCATCGCGGAGATTCCCCAGTACCGGCTGAGAGGCAATGAACTGCTGGCCAACTACGGCAAGACCTGGTCATCACGGGAGGCCGGCGGTCCGTTCGGCTGGCTGCAGATTCTCGCCACCGAGCGGGAGGTTCCGACCTACCTCAAGGAGAACTGGGACACCGACTGGGGCAAGCTCACCGTCATCCGGCCCCGGGTGCCCGACGCCGAGGCACCAGTGCTGAGAACCGGCACCGAGGTGCGCAGCGGCTTGTGGTCACCGGGGCCAGTGCGCAGTGGGGGCCAGGCAGCGGAGATCGCCCAATTGGGCCGCTGAACCTGTTATCAACCCAGGAGGGGCCCCTCGCGGAAACGAGGGGGAGGTGTTCCGCGAGGGGCGGCGGATCCGGCTGGGGGTCCCGAACCCGCATCACAATTGTGCCACTCTTGGACTCGCCCATGCGAGTGATACACCGGCGTGGCGTGCAGGTTTTTCCTCGGCGCGTCGCTGCCACCACTCCTCCGAGTCAGTGGCAATCAGTGCCGGAAGATCACTGTACGTTGCACAATGAAGTTGATACAGGTAGCGGTGCTCTGCGCAACGAGGAATGCGAGAGTGATCTCGCCTCGCATCGAAGGCAGCAAAGCAAGTATCGCCGCGTTCATCCCGACCTGAACGACGAAGGTGATTCCGTACAGCGTCATGACCGAAGCGAGCTGCCCGCCGCCCCCTCGGCCCTGGAAGGTCCACCGGCGGTTGATCAGATATGCGGTGGCGGTGCCGGCGATGAATCCCAGTGCCTTGGCCAGGTGCACCCACAATCCGGTGGCAAGCAACACCTGGTAGCTGCCGTAGTCCACGATGGCGGCAATGCCGCCGACGAGCACGAAACGGGTGAGCGTGGTGGCCAGGCTCAGACGCGCCGCTAGTTGGGGTGCGGCCAATCTGGGCTCCTTTCGGGACTCCATACCGGTGCTGGTCAGGTCCCGGCAGAGTACCGACGCGTCCGCAGGCGTCACCGCACCACCCGTTACTCTCCCCGCCGTGGCCGCTTCGTCCCGTTCGGATCGGACGGCGGCGTGGCAGGCTGGGACATGGCAGGCGGTGACCTGGCAGGCGGGGACGCTGGCCGGGTTGGCGATACTTGCGCTCGTTTCCGCGGTCGGGGTACTGCTCGCTCCGGTGATCATCGACGACCCGGTGGTCAGCTGGCCCCGCGCCGGAGAACAGCCTCGCACCACCGTGCTGCCGTTGGTGCCCTACCGCCCGTTGAGCGTGTCCGCCACGGTGCCATGCGCCGCGTTGGCCGCCCTGGACCAGCGGGCTGGTGGCGGCGACGCGCTGCGTACCCAGCCTCCCAGCATCATCACGCCGGACGAGCTGGATATCCCGGTCGTACTGAGTAAACGCGCTAAGAAAGACCCTTCGGACCAGATCAGCGCAGGCCTGGTCGTCGCGGCACACCGCGGCATGGTGCAGATCACGGCGTCGGGCACCACGGTGCTTCGGGAGACACTTGTCGCTGGCAGGTGCACCTATCGCATCGTGGCCGATGCCGGCGGGCTACGGGTGCTGCGCGACGGCGTACAGCGGGCCGCCGCTGCCGTGCCGGTGCCCGAGGTCGGCGAGTTGGCCACCGACCTCGAGGGCCGGCCGGCCGCCCAGGGCCTGGCAGTGTCGCTGCACACCGATGCCCGCTACGAGTCCAAACCGACCCCGTTGAAGATCGTCCTGCTGGTGCTGCACGGCGTCGCCCTGCTGGTGCTGCTCGGATTGGCCTGGCGTTGGTGGGCCGGTATGGCGGTGCAGGGCCAGGCGTCCGCCCATCGTCGACGCAGGTTCCGGGCAGCTGACGCGGTGCTGGTGATAGTCGCGGTGGTGTGGGTGGTCCTTGCCCCGACGAACTTCGATGACCCGTGGTATCTGCTGATGGCCCGCGGTGCCGACACCTCCGGCTCGATCGGCAACGCGATCTACATGTTCAACGTCACCGAGAACCCCTTCGTGGCCAGCCAGTACGTGCTGCAGGCTTGGGGCGGCTTGGGCCAGTCTTTCGGGGTGGGGTGGGGGCTGGCGTGGATGCGGTTGGTGCCGCTGATCTACGGGCTGCTCACCTGGGTGCTGCTGCGCACGCTCCTGGTCAGGGGCTTCGGTCGCGGCCTGGGTACCGGCAAGGCTGTCTGGGCGCTGCTGGTGGCCTACCTGCTGTGGTGGCTGCCCTACGGGATGACACTGCGCCCGGAACCGCTGATCGTGCTGCTCGCCGCCGCGACGCTGGTGCTGGCCGAGCTGGCCCGGCAGCGCCGCTCGATCGGCGCGCTGGCCGCGGCCACCGCGACCGCCGCGCTGGCGGTGTCGGTCTCCCCTTCCGGGCTGGTGGCGATGGCCCCGCTGGTGCTGGCGCTGCCCTGGCTATGGGCCTGGCTGCGCGAGCAGCGCACCGGGGCGCGGGTCGCCGCGGTGCTGTTGTTGGCCGCCGCGGGCACCACCCTGGTGCCGGTGGGATTCGCCGACGCCACCCTGGGCGACTTCCTGGAGTCGGCCGCGGTGCACCAGTGGTACTACGACACCTTCGCCTGGTTCGAGGAGCTCGCCCATTACCGGACGATCCTCAGCCTGCAGGACTCCAGCCAGTGGGCGCGGCGAGCCCCCGTCGTGCTCACCGTCGCGGTGCTCGCAGTCATCGCGCTGAACAGCGTGGTGCGCAGAAAGGTGAGCGGACCGGATCGGCGTACCGACGACGACCCGGTGCGCCGGCTGCTGGTGAACAGTGCCGCCTGTTCGGTGGTAGCCCTGGCGCTGCTTGCGCCGACGCCAACCAAGTGGGTCAACCATTTCGGGGCCGCGGCTGCTGCTCCCACGGTGTTGCTCGCCGCAGCTTTGCTGTGCCGGCCGCTGGGACCACCCCTGGGCTTTCCGTTGCGCCGCGACCTTCGCACCGGCGCGGCCATCGCAGCAGCGGCGATCGTGGTGGGTGCGGTGTCGCTGAGCTTTGCCGGACCGAACCTGTGGCGTCCCTACTCCGACCGGGGGCAGCCCTTCGGTGACCACATCGCCGCCGTGGCGACGGCCTCGCCCGACCTCGGGAGCATGCGGCTGAGGCTGGGACCGGTACAGCTGGCCAACCCGCTGCTGTGGATGGCGGTCGCGCTGGCTGCGGGTTGCTGGGTGTGGTGGCGGTACCGGCGAGGTCAGGGCACCGGGCTCACCCCCGATCGAGCAGTGTTGCTGACCGGCTCAACCACGCTGGTGGTGATGACCATTGTGGTCTTCGTGTGGGCACCGTTACGCCAGTACCCCGGTTGGTCGGTGGCAATGTCGGCTGCCCACGGCGTGTTCGGCCAGCCATGCGTGCTGGCCGAACACGCTCAGGTCCTGGTCGATACCGCGGTGCAGCCGGTTCCCATCGGTCCGGCGATCGTGGAGGGGTCCTTCGCCGCGGCGGCCGAGTGGCCATTACCGGTGCCTGCCCCGGCTCCGGGCACGCTGGTCTGGCACAGCGCCGTCCCGGCCGGTCCCCAGACGGGGCTGCTCGTGACACCGTGGTTTGACCTGCCGGCTAACGTGCCCACGGATGACGGCACCCACCTGCTGGTCCCGCTGCTCGGCGCCCGGGCCGGCCAGGGGCTGATCTTGGAGTACGCCACCGCGGCAGGGCCGAACCCCGCCGTGGCCGGCAGTGTCGCGCTACCGGTGGATCTGACCGTGCCACGGACGCAGTGGCAACAAGCAGCCGTCACCCTGCACCGGCTCGGTGACGCGCGGCCGTCCAGCGTGCGGCTGGTGATTCTTGATCTGGTCAGCGGTACCGGTAACTGGTTCGCGGTAGGCCAACCGCGGCTGGCCGAATGGCGCCCGCTGGTGACCCAGACCGCCGGGCGGCCGGTATACGTCGACCAGATCACCGCCACCTTGCTGCCGTGTGTCGACCAGGTCGGAGTCGAGCACGGCATCGCCCGAATGCCGCAGATGCTGGTGCAAGGCGATGAAGCCTTTCACCGTGGCTTCCTTGACCTGGTGTTCGAGGACCTCAGGGGCGGTACTCAGGTGCAGGCGTACCGTTCCGGGACGACCGTGCGGGTGCCCACCCGGTTGATGCCCTCCGGTCCGGCCACCCTGCCGTGGGGTCGAGTCGAGCGGGTGGTCTATGACCACCCCATCGGCCTGGTCGACCTGCGCGTCGAGACGCTGCGGCGGGCCGGATGGACGCGACTTCCCACCCTAGCCGACAAGAGTTATCGCGGCGATCTCTAGAACGTCGCCTACTCGTTGATCAATCCGACAAGTGGATCGGGGTGGTCGGTCTATCGGGGGAGGGGTGACTGCGACGATGGGCAACGGCTACCTGGACGGCAACTACGCTCCGGTACAGCAGGAACACACCATCATCGAGCTTGCGGTGACGGGCCCCATCCCGGAGCATCTCGACGGGCGATACCTGCGCAACGGGCCCAACCCGGTCGCCGAGATCGACCCGCAGACCTACCACTGGTTCATGGGCGACGGGATGGTGCACGGTGTGCGGCTGCGAGACGGCAAGGTCGAGTGGTACCGCAACCGCTGGATTCGCAGTCCCGCCGTCGCCAAAGCGCTCGGCGAGCCGACTCGCCACCGACGCCATCATGCCGGGCTGGAGCTGCTGGCGGCGAACACCAACGTGCTCAGCCACGCCGGCCGCACCCTGGCGCTGGTCGAAGGCGGGGTCGCCAGCTACGAGCTCACCGACGAACTGAACACAGTCGGACCCTGCGACTTCGACGGCTCACTGCGCGGCGGCTACACCGCTCACCCCAAACGCGACCCTGACACCGGAGAGCTGCACGCGGTCTCCTACTTCTTCGGCCGCGGCAACACGGTGCAGTACTCGATCATCGGAATCGACGGGCGCGCTCGGCATACCGTCGATATCCCGGTCACGGGCAGCCCGATGATGCACGATTTCTCGCTCACCCAGAATTACGTGGTAATCTACGATCTGCCAGTTATATTTGATCCGGTTCAGGGCGCTGAAATCATATTTCCGCGCGCATTGCGAGCACCGGTACGGCTGGTGCTCTCCGCGCTCATCGGCCGCGTCCGAGTTCCTGATCCGATCACGGCCATGTTCGGGAGATGCGCCCGTGGGAACGCGAACATGCCCTATTCGTGGGATCCCACCTACCCGGCTCGAATTGGAGTCCTGCCGCGGAAAGGTGGTGCTCACGACATCCGGTGGTTCGACGTGGAGCCCTGCTATGTCTTTCACCCGCTCAACGCCTACGAGGAAGCCGACACGATCGTCTTGGACGTGGTGCGGCACCCGAAGATGTTCGACGGCGTCGACGGACCCAGCGAGGGCCGGCCCACGCTGGACCGCTGGACCATTGATCTCACTGCCGAAAAGGTGTGCGAGACCCGGCTCGATGACCGCCCGCAGGAATTCCCGCGTATCGACGAACGACTCCTGGGCCGGCCGCACCGCTACGGCTACGCGATGCAGGCCGCCTCCGGCCCCGGAGCCATCGCCCTCGACGCCGTACTCAAACATGATCTGCACCAAGGCCGCACCACCGAGCGTCGGCTGGGCCGCCACAGGCAACCCGGTGAGTTCGTGTTCATCCCGAACGCTCCCGATGCAGCCGAAGACGACGGCGTGCTGATGGGCTTCGTGTACGACGCCAGCACCAACCGCAGTGACCTCATGCTGCTCGACGCCGCCACCCTCGAAACCATCGCCGCGATCCACCTGCCCGACCGCGTCCCGCACGGCTTCCACGGCAACTGGTCACCCAGCCCCACCGCAACCACAGGGCCACGTTGAAGGGGCCGCATCAGTGAAGGGGACCAGAGAACCCACTGATCACCGGCATCGGCCGCCGCGGCCAGTCCACAGCCCGCCAGCGCTCGAGCCAGGGATCGGTGGCAATGGCGGGCAACAGCCCCTGCCACAGTTCCGTGACTGCCTCCCACAGGTAGTTGTGACCCCGGAACAGGTCACAGAGCAAGTTAGAGCCGGTGATCATGGAGACGACAACGCGGGCGATCTGGGCCGGATCGACGCCGGACCGCAGCAGCCCACCTTCGGCAGCGGCGGTAAGTTGCTCCTTGGCCGCCGCTTCTCCGTACAGGTAGTGCGTGGCGGCCTCTGCGCAGACCACCCCAGGGTCAGTCACCAACTGGATGCCACCGCGGGCGATCGGATCTTCGATCTTGCGGACCACGACCTCGTCGGTCTGCGCGAGCAGCGACCATAGTGGGTCCAAGCCGCGGGCATTGACCTCGGCAACCATCACACGCCAGCGCGCGACCATCTCGGCCACCACCGCATCAGCGAGAGCCTGCTTGGAGGCGAAATGAAAGTACAGCGCGCCCTTGGTCACCTGACTCGCGGCGATCACCTCGCTTAGTGATGTGCCGTGGTAGCCCACCTCGGCGAACCGGGTCGCGGCCGCAACGAGCAAGGCCTGCCGGGTGACCCGCGCCCGCCCTTGGAGACGCTCGGTCGGTGCCGTTGCTGCTCCTGCGCCAGCCGGCTCCCGTCGTGCCGCAACCACCCGACCCCCACTCACTGGCTTACTACCTGTCGTGCCACGCCACTCGACATGGCACCACGCTAGAACATCCGCGCGGGGCGGGCTGCGGTGCGGCGTTGGAGTGAACCTCCTTGGCCATGTGCCAACCGGTCGGTACTTTTCCTGAAAGTCAGCAACTTGTCCAGAGCGCCGATCACCGACGACTGAATGCACTGTGGGCAACCGCGTAGAAAACTGACAAGGGGTAGCGCGTTGTCTGGCGCAATGTTAGGCAATCACCCGAACCGTACGAGTCGCAAAAGAATAATGCCAAAACTGCGCTCCCCCGGAAGCATTGGAAGCCTTGTCCCGGGACGTGTCCGAGAGCTCGGTGCACTGCAAGTCGAGCGGCAACGCAGCGCACTGGGCGAGCTGCGAGTGGCCTTGGTCCTTGGTGACGCCGGCCTGGGCAAGACGCGGCTAGCGGTCGAACTGCTGCCAGGCGCCAATGACTTGTGCCGTGGGTTGATCTGTCACAGCTCTCCGCTGGGGGGTATGCCCCTGTTGGGCCCGTGGGCGAAGACGCTCGGCCTGCACGCGGCCGAGGTAGGCGCTGATGGGGTATGCCGCGCTTGCGGCAGCGGGCTCGGCGAGCTTCCGGCGCTCGTGCGCAGCGCCGAGATCGCCCACGACGCGTCCGCTTGCGCCGAAGCTCTCCGTTACCACTTCCTCGAGTGGATCCCGGGCCTGCTCGCCAAGGCGAGCGCTGACCGGCCGATCATCATGGTCCTCGACGACATTCATCTGGGCCATGACGTGGTGTGGGAGATGCTGCTGCGGCTCGCGTGGGACTTTCCGGCCAGCCAACTCCTCGTGCTCGCTACCGCCAGACCGGCAGAGCTGGCCCGCCACCGGACGGCCGTCGAGGTGCTGCATGCCTTGGAACAGGAGGCGATGGTACGCCGGGTGCAGCTGTCTCCGATCTCGTGGCACGACGTGCATGAGCTGGCCGCTGAGGTCCTTCGACGAGACCGGGTGCCCCCTGCACTCGTGGACTGGCTGATGGCCCGGGCACACGGAAACCCGCGGTTCGCCACTGGGCTGCTGGAGGCACTGATCGACAACGGCGCCGACCTCCAGGCACCTGCGTTGGAAGAGGTACCGCAGAAGCTGACCTGCTGGGTGCGTACCGAGGTGGCCAGGCTCGACCCGCCGGCCCTGGCGCTGGTCGAGCTGCTCGCCGTGGTCGGCGATCAGGTCGATCCCGATGATCTCGCCCGGATGACTGGTCAACCGATCGACGACGTCGCGTCGGTCCTGGAGCGGCTGGTGCGTTGCGGGATGGTCGTCGAGCAGCAGCGCGACCAATCCTTGAGCTATCAGCTCGCCCACTCGCTCACCGGCGAGGTGCTCTATAACGACACGGGCGGCGCTCGGCGACGCGTGATGCACCGGCGGGTGGCACAGACATTGCATGCAGCGGGAAGGACGGAGGCTGCAGCGTCACATTTCGTCCGCGCTGCGCAGGCCGGAGACAGCGAGGCGATTGACGCGCTGATCCAGATGACCCAGCGAGCTCAGCAGCGGGGACGATGTTCCCAGGCGTGGCTGACCGTCTCGAGGTTGCGAGATCTGCTGCCGGTGGGCGACGAGCGCTGGCTTGGCGTGTTCGACGCGTTTTTGCAGCGATCGAGTTGGGGCGCCGTCGACCGAACCGAGCACCTTGTCACCGAGACCGCCGCGGTGCGGCGAATGAGGCAACTGCTGGCCGCGGTCGGTCACCTGCAACTCGGCGACCTGCAACGGCAAGCTGATGTCCGGTTATGGCTGGCGGGCTTGTTCGCCTATGCAGCGGGTGATCTCGATGCAGGGCAGCGGGAGTGCCAGCAGGTCCTTGCCCTGTGCCAGCGAGCCGGCTGTGAGGCCGCGGCTCGGATGGCTGCGATCGAGCTGGCCAAGATCCGTGGATTGGCCGGGGACCTGCACGGCGAGGAGTGCGCGGCGCGACAGCTGTGCCACGAGGCCAAGCGGGCGGGAGATCAACGGGGAGTCGCCGAGGCGCTTCGGGCGTGGGGTCACGCCCTCGGGTTGCAAGGCCGTTTCGACGCGTCCGAGGACGTGTTGATGCGCAGCGTGGAGTTGGCCACGGCAGCAGCGCGGTTGTCGTGGATGTCGCAAAGCCTGGCGCTACTCGCTGCGTTGGATGCGTGCCGGGGCCACCTGGTCTCGGCGCGTAGCCGGTGGGCGCAGGCGGCCGCGTCCAGCCCGCACTATGACCCGATGATCGGAAGATGCGGTGCGTTGATCGAGTTGCTCGCCGGGGACCTGGCGATGGTCGCAGCGCATGTACGGCAGGCGGAAGGCCACCATCCAACGGCTCGATCGCGTTTGCCGGTGCGGCTGGCGGCCCGGGCGGCGATGGCCGCGGCCGAGCGTGGCCACCTCGTTGCGGCTCGTCGAAATCTGCACGCGATGACGCGCACCGGCGGTAGACCGCTGGGCATCCTGGAACCGTGGTACTGGTGGGCCGAGGCAGTGGTGGCCCGCGCCGAAGGCCGATTGGCCACTGCGGTCGCCGTCTTCCAACGGGCCGTGGATGGCTACTCGACGATGCATGTCTGGGCATTGCAGGCCTTCGTTCTCGCTGATCTGGCTGAGACCGCGGTGATCGTCGGCGATCACGACACTGCGACGAGGGCGGCGGCATCGGCCGAAGACAACGCACGCCGCACCGGCGCACCGATCCACCAGGCGCTGCACCAGCTCGCCACGGCATGGGCCCTGGTCGGACGCAACCGCCACGATCTGGCGGCACAGGCGGCATTGGGCGCGATGGACCGATTCGACTCCAGCGGGTACGCGCTGCTCGCGGCGCGCGCCCGGGTCGCCTACGCCAACGGGATCCGGCGATCGGATCGCGGCGCAGCCGAGGAGGCGTTGCGCGCGGCCGCCGCGGCATTCGACGCGTGCGGAGCCGCTGTCCGCCGCGACCAAGCCCGCACGCAGCTGCGCCAGCTCGAGTCGCAGCGGCGGCGGTGCGCGGCCCAGACTGTGCACGGCCCGGACTCCCTTACCACCCGGGAGCGACAGGTCGCCGAGCTGGCCGCCGGTGGCTACACCGCCCCGCAGATCGCCACCCAGTTGCATATCGGCGTGCGAACCGTCGAGACGCACCTCGCCCACAGCTACGCCAAACTCGGGGTCACCTCCAAGCAGCAACTCGTGGTTCATGGTGCCGAGCTCGGATTAGCACCCAGCCGGTAGCGAATCCGTAGTTTCTACGGATCACCGTGCGTGCCGAAATCCCTACAGTGGGTCCGGATGCTGGTATCGACAACAGCCGGGTCACCACAGGTAGGGACGACCTTATTTCCGCCGAGTGCGGATAGAGATTGGGGTGTGTGTTGTGACTGAATCGGCGCAGTTGGAGTCGAGCACGAACGGTCAGCTGCCGCAAAACGGTGATCGGCCAAAGTTGAGCCTGGCTACCGACGCGGCCCGCAATCTGGCGACGACAACCAAGTCACAGCCGCAGATGCAGGAAATCACGTCCCGCTGGCTGTTGCGGGTGTTGCCGTGGGTGGAGGCCTCGGGTGGAACTTTCCGGGTGAACCGCCGGGCCAGCTATGCGGTGGGTGATGGTCGGATGACGTTCACGATGAACGGTGACGCCGAGATACGGGTCATCCCGGACGAACTGCGCGAGTTGCCGATGCTGCGGCACCTTACTGAGCATCCGGACGTGCTGAGTGCCATAGCGGACCAGTTCGAGCAGCGCGATATCGATGCGGGGAGTGAGATTGTCAGTAGGGGTAATCCTTCTGATCAACTGATTCTCATCGCCCACGGCAAGGTTAACAAGATCGGCCCTGGCAAGTATGGTGAGCCGACGGTGTTGGCCGTGCTCGCCGACGGCGACTATTTCGGGGATCGCGAGTTGGTCCAACGCCAGGACACTTGGGCCTACACAGTCAAAGCGGTGACTCCATGCAAGATACTGGTGCTGTCGGATCAAGCATTCCAGCGAGTGGTCGATCAGTCCGAGCCCTTACAACGCAGCGTTGAGTGGTACCGGGCCAATGCCGAACACGCCCAGAACGAGTATGGCGAGGCCGCAATCCAGCTGACCTCAGGCCATGCGCAGGAAGACCCGTTGTATGGGACTTTTGCCGATTACGAGCTCAAACCCCGGGAGTACCAGCTCAGCGTGGCCCAGACCGTGCTTCGGGTGCACACCCGGGTGGCGGATCTTTTCAACAACCCGATGAACCAGGTCGAGGAACAGCTCCGGCTGACCATCGAGGCCCTGCGGGAACGCCAGGAACACGAAATGGTCAACAATCGTGACTTCGGCCTGCTCCGCAATGCCGAGTTCTCGCAGCGCATCAGCACCCGCACGGGGCCACCCAGCCCCGACGACGTCGACGAATTACTCGCCACCGTGTGGAAGGATCCGGACGTCATGCTGGCGCATCCCCGAACCATCGCCGCGTTCGGTCGGGAATGTAACCGCCGAGGCGTCTACCCGCAAAGCATCGACTTCAGCGGTCACAAGATGCCAGCCTGGCGTGGTGTACCTCTCCTGCCCTGCAACAAGATTCCCGTCGACAAGCATCAGACCAGCTCCATCTTGCTGCTGCGCACCGGCTTGGAGAAACAAGGCGTTATCGGTCTGCACCAGACCGGACTTCCCGACGAGGTCCAGCCCGGGCTGAACGTCCGTTTCATGGGCATCAACGAGCAGGCCATCATGTCCTACCTGGTCACTGCCTACTACTCGGCGGCCATCATGGTTCCCGATGCCATCGGCATCCTGGAAAACGTCGAAATATCGCGCTACGACGACTTCTCGACACCTGCTCCGCCGCCATCGGATCCCACGAAATCATCCGCGAAAGCGTCCCCGTCCTCAGGATCTGCGAAGAAGTCAAAATAGCGATTGAGGGCTAGTCATGCAACCCTATGAGCTACCCGATTTCTACATGCCGTACCCGGCGCGATTGAACCCGCACCTGGAAACGGCTCGCGCGCACACGAAGGCGTGGGCCCGTGAGATGGAGATGCTGGACGCGCCATCGGAACAGCCCGGCTCAGATATCTGGAACGAGGCCAAGTTCGACTCCATGGACTTCGCCTTGCTCTGCGCGTACACCCATCCCGACGCGCCGAGCCGCGAGCTCGACCTGGTGACCGACTGGTACGTCTGGGTATTCTACTTCGACGATCACTTCTTGGAGATCTACAAACGCAGCCAGGATCAGGTCGGCGCAAAGGAGCACCTGGACCGGCTGCCCGCGTTCATGCCGGTAGACCTCAGTCCGGCCCCGGAGCCGACCAATCCGATCGAGCGCGGGCTGATTGATCTGTGGGCGCGTACCGTCCCGCATCGATCCCCGGAATGGCGAGTGCGGTTCTTCCAAAGCACCAAGAACCTGCTGCACGAATCGACCTGGGAACTCGCCAATATAAGCGGGAAGCGGGTTCCGAACCCGATCGAGTACGTCGAGGTACGCCGCAAGGTCGGCGGCGCACCATGGTCGGCCGATCTCGTGGAGCACGCCGCGTTCGTCGAGATCCCGGCCAGGGTTGCGGACACCCGGCCGCTGCGCGTCCTCAAGGACACGTTCGCCGACGGGGTGCATCTGCGCAACGACCTGTTCTCCTACCAGCGCGAGATCGAGGAGGAAGGTGAGATCAACAACTGCGTCCTGGTGTTGGAGCGGTTCCTGGACGTCAGCCCGCAGCGCGCCGCCGACCTGACCAACGACATCGTGACGTCGCGCCTGCAGCAGTTCGAGAACACCACGCTGACCGAGCTGCCCTCACTGTTCGACGAGCACGGCCTGAATCTGCTGGAACGTAAGAGCGTGCTGCTCTACGTCAAGGGACTGCAGGATTGGCAATCGGGCGGCCATGAGTGGCACCTGCGGTCCAGCCGCTATATGAACAAGAGGTCCCATCGGGAGCCCTCGGTGATGGAGCGGCTGCTCGCCGGACCCACCGGCTTGGGTACTTCGGCGACGCACATCACACCCTCTCGTGGGGCACTGGGCGCGCAAAGGGTGAAATACCACACCCATGTGTCCTATGAACCGGTGGGACCGACCAGCCTTCCCGACTTCTACATGCCCTACAGCGCACGGGTCAATGTCCATCTGGAGCGGTCACGTCAGCATTGCATCGACTGGGCCCGCCAGATGAGGATGCTGGAGCCATTGCCCGGCGGTTTCCGCATCTGGGACGAGGAGAATCTCGCGTTGTTCGATTTCGCCGTCTGCGCGGCGAGGCTGAATCCGGACGCGTCCGGCCCTGAGCTCGATCAGTCCTCAGCCTGGTTGACCTGGGGGACTTACGGTGACGACTACTTCCCGGCAGTGTTCGGCTCGACCAGCAACATGGCGGCTGCCAAGGTGTTCAATGCCCGGCTGCCGATGTTCATGCCGCTGGATTGTGACGCCACCCCACCGCCGGCCAACGCGGTGGAGACCGGCCTGGCCGACCTGTGGATGCGCACGGCGACGCCGATGGCCATGGAGCAGCGCCGCCAGTTCCGCCACGGCGTCGAGGAGATGACGACGAGCTGGCTGTGGGAGCTCGCGAACCACATCCAGCACCGGATTCCCGACCCGGTCGACTATGTCGAGATGCGCCGTAAGACGTTCGGCTCGGATCTCACGATGAACCTGGCGCGTATCACCCGGGCTGCCCGGATCCCGGCAGACACCTTCCGCACCCGGACACTTCGTGCGCTAGAAAATGCGGCCCAAGACTACGCCAGCTTCACCAATGACATCTTCTCCTACCAGAAGGAGATCGAGTTCGAGGGTGAGCTGCACAACTGTGTGCTGGTCGTGCAGAAGTTCCTCGACATAGATCGGGATCGGGCGGTCTCGGTGGTCAATGATCTGATGACCTCGCGGATGCTGCAGTTCGAGCACGTCATCGCCACCGAGTTGCCGTTCGTCGCCGACGATCTCGGCCTGGATCCTGATGCCCGCGATGCGCTCGACGAATACGTGGTGGGCCTGCAGGACTGGATGGTCGGCATCCTCGAGTGGCATATGTTGACCGGCCGGTATTCCGAGCCGGCATTGCGCCGGCGGTACCGGAGGCCGCAGCAGCGGCTTGGTCGCCCCACCGGGCTGGGTACCTCCGCGACTGTTATCGGTTTGCTGAGCAGAATGAAGGCTCATTCCCGTATCTAGTCATTGTCGGCACTTGACTGATTGGCGGTTCGTGCGGTGACGGAGTTGGTGCAGCCGGAGGCTGAGGTTAATGGTGGGCGGCCCCAGCTGGATCCACATGCACAGTTGACTCTAAGCACAGCGGCCGCCAGTAATCTGGCGACGACGACCAAATCCGTGCCGCAGATGCAGAGCATCACACCACGGTGGCTGTTGCGGGTGTTGCCGTGGGTCCAGGCTTCGGGCGGGACGTACCGGGTGAACCGGAGACTGACGTATACGGTGGGCGACGGGCGAGTGGGTTTCACCACGACCGGCGCGCAAGTGCAGGTGATTCCGCACGAACTGTGTGAGTTGCCGATGCTGCGGGATTTCGACGATCCCGAGGTGCTCACCACGTTGGCCGGCCAGTTCGTGCAGCGGGAGTTCGAGTCCGGTAACACGATCGTCCAGAAGGGTCAGCCGGCCGATCAGGTATTCCTTATCGCCCATGGCAAGGTCAACAAGATCGGTCTTGGGAAGTACGGCGAACCGACTGTGTTGGATATTCTGTCCGACGGTGATTATTTCGGTGCTCGGGAGTTGGTGGAGTCCCACGACACCTGGGGTTATGGCATCCAGGCGACAACCCGATGCACGGTGTTGGCGCTGCCGCAGCAAGCGTTCGAGGAGGCTGTTGCCCAGTCCGAGCCGTTGCAGGCACACCTCGAGCAGTTCCGCGCTCAGACCCGACGTCCACAGAACCGACGCGGCGAGGCCGAGATCGAGTTGACTTCCGGGCATACCGGAGAGCCGCAGTTAACCGGAACCTTCGTCGATTACGACCGCGCACCGCGGGAATACCAGCTCAGCGTGGCCCAGACCATATTGCGGGTGCACACCCGGGTGGCGGATCTGTACAGCAACCCCATGGATCAGGTCGAGCAACAGTTACGACTGACCATCGAGGCGTTGCGGGAACGCCAAGAATACGAGTTGATCAACAACTGTGACTTCGGGCTGTTACACAATGCCGATCAAGCACAGCGAATCAGCACCCGCAGTGGACCCCCCACTCCGGATGACATGGACAAGCTGCTCAGCGGCCGGCGGAAGTCGAGATTCTTCCTGGCTCACCCCCAGACCATCGCGACTTTTGGCAGGGAATGTAACCGCCGGGGCCTCTACCCGCAGGACGCCGACGTCGACGGTCATACGGTGCGGGCCTGGCGCGGTGTACCGATCTTTCCGTGCGACAAGATTCCCATCACTGAAACCCGCACCAGCTCGATCCTCGTGCTGCGCACCGGTGAGGAAGACGAAGGCGTGATCGGTCTGCACCAGACCGGCATCCCCGACGAGGTCCAGCCTGGGCTCAACGTCCGCTTCATGGGAATTGACGACAAGGCGACCATTTCCTACCTGGTCAGCGCCTATTACTCGGTGGCGGTGCTGGTGCCCGACGCGCTCGGCGTCTTGGACAACGTCGACATCGGCCGTGAGGGATGAGGTGCCAAAGTCATGACCACCATTGACGTCAAGACTGCCGGCCGGTCGGCACGCGAGGTTCTCGCCGCCAGCCGCATCACCATTGAGCCCGCGCTGCGAGCGGCGGTCGACACCTTGCCCTCGTCGATGCTACGCATCGCCGGCTACCACTTCGGCTGGTGGAACGAGCACGGCCGGCCCGAACGGACCCCCGGGGACAAGCCACCAGGAGGCAAGGCGATCCGGCCCACGCTGGTACTGCTCAGCGCCCAGGCCGTGGGAGGTATTGCATCCACCGCGGTGCCGGCCGCGATCGCAGTGGAGCTGGTGCACAACTTCTCGCTGCTGCACGACGACGTGATGGACGGCGACGTCACCCGCCGCCACCGCCCCACCGCGTGGAGCGTGTTCGGCATGAACGCGGCGATCCTGGCCGGAGATGCGCTGCTGACGTTGGCCTTGGACGTGCTCGCCGCCAGTGGGCACCCGGCCACCACGGAGGCAACCCGGATGCTCAGCGCCGCTGTGCAGGCGCTGGTGGAGGGCCAGAGCGCGGACCTCGCCTTCGAGCGCGGCGCGGAGGTCCAGCTGGCCGAATGCACGCGGATGGCTGAACACAAGACGGGTGCCTTGATGGGATGCGCCTGCGCGGTAGGCGCCTTGTTCGGAGGCGGCAGCCTCGAGCAGATCCAGTGCCTGCGCAGCTTCGGTCAGCAGCTGGGACTGGCGTTTCAGCACGTGGATGATCTGCTGGGAATCTGGGGAGACCCGGCCGTGACCGGCAAGCCCGTCTACTCGGACCTGCGCAGCCGTAAGAAGAGCCTTCCCGTAGTGGCCGCTTTGACCTCAGGAACCCCGGCCGGGCTCGAACTGGCCGACCTCTACCACTGCAAGGCGCCGCTGTCCAATATCGACCTGGTCCACGCCGCGGAACTGATCCGCATCGCGGGCGGGCGCACCTGGAGTCAGGTGCAGGTCGACGGCCTGCTCACGCTGGCGATGCGCGACCTGCAGGCAGCCAACCCGGTGGCCCAAACCGCCGGTGAACTGGGCGCGCTGGCCCGGCTGGCCACTCACCGTGACCGCTGAGTTCAGGAGCCGTAGATACAATCCGGAGGCGTCATCGATGTCTGGATCCGCGCAAGCCCGCACCGTTCTGCTGGCCTCGCCGCGGTCGTTCTGCGCCGGAGTCGAACGCGCCATCGCGGTCATAGAGAACCTGTTGGATCAGCGCGGCGGCCCGATCTACGTGCGCAAACAGATCGTGCACAACGTCCATGTGGTGGCTGATCTGCAGGCACGCGGCGCGGTGTTCGTCGACGAGCTGGCGCCGTTCCGGAAGGGGCGACGACCAGATCCCACACGCTCCTCGACGAGGCTGCGCAAAGAGACTGGTCCAATCCGACCGACTGACGTTGACGACCCCGAGCGGCGAGGGTCTGTTGGGCAAACCCCGTTCAGACAGTTAAATCAGCCTTATGGGCGGTTGTTGAGCTCGGAGCGGGCGGCCAGCAGTGCACTCACCGTGGCAGACGCCTGCCCACCACGCATCAGATCGATCGCGGAACGGAGCTCGGTAATCGCCCCCGCAGGAATCCCGTCCCAGTGATCCACCGCAGCCGCAATCCGGTTTGTGATGGCGATAAGCTCCGCGACCGGAGCGTCCGCCATGATGGCGGACACTAGCGCCTCGACATCACGCTGGAGGCTCTGCTGGACCGCGTCGGATGCGCTCATACGCGTTGACGGTACTCGACGCTCACACCGCGTTGGCAACTGAGTCACACTGTCCCTCACTCGTGCCGGTTCCGCTGAATCTTCTCTATCGTCATCCATGGTGGACACGTGGCTCGCCTGCTGGGCCACACCCAGCCAGCCCCGTCCGTCGCCGCCGACGTGGCACACGATGCGGCTTGGGATGCGCCATCAGCTTCGATCGGCGTGGCCTGGGATCAGCGCCGTTGACACTGCTCGCCGAGCTGTACGCCCGACCGCACTGACGGCGAGGCATGACCTATCCCGAGCCGGCAAACAGTCACAGCTCAAAGAGCGGGGCGGTGTGGCGGGCCAGGTCGCAGCGGTTGGGGTAGGTGTGCCGGAAAAATACCCGGACGCCCTGGTAGTCACCGGAGGCGATTGCGGTCACCGGGTCGTAGATATCCGGGCATAGCGTGCCGGGTTGTCCGGCGATCTTGGTGAAGTCACCGCCAGCCTCGCCAAGTACCCTGCAGGCGGACTCGGAATGCGGATGGGTCCCGCTGGCTGGGTCGCAACGCAGCGTGACAAATCGATCTATACCGCGGGCCTGCACACCGAGCACGAGCAAGATCTCTTGCGCTGCAGTGGCCGTGGTCGCGGTAGCCGTGGTTGCAGTGCCGGCAGGTGCACCCATCGTCGCCGTGGCGATCAGCCCGATCCCCATGGACAACATCGACTTGAGCCGGGGTCGCATACCTCACGGTCGCACACCCAGCGCCGCCCGGCGACCACAGATTTCGCCCGCGATGCAGCCTGAGGTGTGCCGATTTTGTCGGTTGGATGCGAAACTATAAAGAGCCATTATCAATGACCATGATCACGGCCAGGTTGCTACAAAGCAGCGATCCCGTCGACGACACCTGCCACGGAGATACGACGCGCGGCGGGCCGCAGCATGATCACGTCCTGCTGGACGTCCAAGCGGGCCAGTTATAAAATTCTCCGGCGAGCCTGTGTTTCCTGGCAGGGGTTTGTGGGCATCATACGGGCCATGTTCGCCTACCGAAAGCCCATCTACGCGCGATCCGACTATGCGCGATCCGGCAGCGACCGGCCCGTCGTCGTCGATGTACGCAAGTTGTGGACGGGCGGCGTGGTCACGGCGGTGATCGTGTGTGGTCTGACGATCGCCGCGTTTCTCCTCGTCCGCGGCCTGCTGAACCTCCCCCTCCTCGGTGTCCGGAGAGGTGGCGTAGGGGTGTACGCAACCATGTTCGGCTACGCCGGTGGTGCGGCACTAGCGGCGCTGCTGGCCACCGCCGCGATGCACTCCCTGTTGGCGACCACTCCGCGGCCGAGGTGGTTTTTCCACTGGCTCGGCGGGGTCGGCACGGCCATCGCGGTCCTGCTCCCGCTGGCGCTATCCCAGGATCTGGCGGCTCGGCTGGCCACCGCCACGGTCAATCTCGTTCTGGGGCTGGCAATCATCGCCCTCGTCCGCAGTACCGCCGCCGCCAGCCTCCACCCGGATAGCTCGGAGGAGCTGTCCCACACCCGCCACATGCCGCCGATCGAGGGATGACCAGCAGCATATTCAGGACAGATCCTCATACTGTAGGCCTGTAGGCGGTTGGGAAAGACTCTCGAAGAGCAGCCGCCGGGCCAGCGGGGTTTCGCGAACCGGCACAGCAGTCCCTATCGCACCGGCCTCCGCCGTTGGTGGCTAGAGCCAGAGCCGCAGCGACGACGATGTCACGACCGTGTACAAACCCCTTACCGAGATGTCCAGGGCGCCTGAGGGGTCTGCCTCTCCGCTTTGGGACAAGGCGAGACGCCCTTCGCCTTAATGCACAGTGCCGGGCCGGTGACGGCGGCGAGGGCGCGAAGTCCTGGCGCAACGTGCTTACTGAGATCAAAACTGTGGTGTGGTCGACGTATGCATGGTCGTCCGCGATTGGACACATGCCTCCCCGAGTCGATCACCACCACCGGGCAGTACGTCCAGGTGCCACCTGCACGCCGCAGCGACCACCCTTTGGACCCCACCCGGCGCACGCCGCATGCCCACGTCACACGATCCGACCGGGGAGCCGCCCGCATCTGTTAATGCAGGATCTTCACCCTCCGAGCGACGTACACGGTATTCCCTCATGCCCGGTGCGGGTCCAGGCAATTCTTGGGCGCGATGGATCGATCGTCACAAGCCCGGGATATCAGGGCACTGCGCGCTGTGGTACCAGACCGCGCAGATGGAGCCGACTAGGCCGTGTCCCGCGGATCACGGACGGGATCGGTGGCCGAGACTTGAGTGCTCGTGACGTCCCGAACTCAACAGCAGGGCTGTTCGATTGACCCAGGACAGCACTGCTGTTGAGTTGGGAAGCCAAGAGTTAGCAACAAGCTTGAAGATCCGGGGGACGCCGTAGTCACTATCGACAGTCGTCTTCATCGAAGGGAAACCGCAGGGACCGCATCGCCGCCTCGTCGCGCTGCGTGTTCGGACGCTGGTGCTCCGTAGCTTGGTGGTTAACAGCGTGGTGGAACAGATCCTGGGACGGTTGTGTAAGTGGTCTAACACGAGTGGTATCTGACCCCAGCTGCCGCTCGTGTGGCCCAGCCATTCTGAACAACCCGGCGTCATCGTTGTGCGGTCTTTCGTGATCAGTCAAGTTTGCGCCTTTCATCGGTGGTGGATGCTGCGTGGACCGTGACGATTTGACACCCCATGTCATGGTTCGGTGCCATGCCAGGAGCCGTACCATTCACTCGGGCGCCTCGTACACTGCGTCGAAAGCGATCGTCCGTAGCACTAAACCCGGTGCGGTTCAGGGGGCTGATCAGCAGGCCCAGCGGTTTTGCAACATCTTGAGAGCTTCGTCCTCACCTGTTGCTGCGGAGCAGGCGTCGCAGCACCAACAACACCGCCACCGCAACCACCGCAGCGGGCAGCGGTCGTTGCCTGGCCGTGGCTATCAGGGGCTCGATGCGTTGCGCCACTGGCGGCGGGAGCTTCTCCAGCGCCTGGTGAATTAGGCGCTCGGTCTGCGACGCCATCTCCGTTGCCCTGGCTTGGAGTGCTTCAGTGCCCTCCAGCACATGCTCCGTAACCTCTTCAGCCTTGAGTTGCACGGTTTCTTTGGTGTCGTGCACCTTGTCCTTCACACGCGCAGGCACGTCGGCCTTGTGGGCTAAGGCTTCCACGGTGTCACCGAGCTGCGCGCGGGTACGTTCGATGTCCTGGCGCAGCTCGTCTTCGCGTGACGAGGAAGTCATCGGTGCATCCCTTCTTTGATGGTCTGGATGTCGGTTTTGACGCTGGCCGCAGTCTCCTCGGGCACCAGCGGTCCCGCACGTTGAGCCTGTTTTTTCCCGACCAGGGCGAGCGCACCCGCCACCCCCAGCACCACCACTGCGACGATCAACGCCGCCAACCATGGCACGAGCACGGTGGCCAACCCCAGGATCAGAGCAGCAACCAACGCTGCACCGCCGTAGAAGGCCAACACACCAGCACCACCGAACAGGCCAGCACCAACGCCCAGACGCTTACCCTTCTGCTGGAGTTCGGCGGCAGCCAGCCGCATCTCATTACGCACCAACCGGGTGATTTGTTCGGTCGCGTCGCTGACCAACTGCCCAACCGGACGGTCCTGGGGGTGCTGTACTGGTCGTCCACCAGCATCATCGGACATGATCATCCTTCCATTCGCTTATGTGCCCCGTGTCCCGCAGCGGTGCTGATCAATTGTGCGTGGCAGGCGGAGTATCTTGCTCTTTCATGGCACGGGTATCGCGGGCCGGCAGGAACGGTTCCTGTTCGGCTGGCTGGCCAGCTTCGATGCGTTGGCCCCTGGCCAATTCGGCATCGAGTTCCGCGCCCAGCAGGATGGCGATGTTGGAGATCCACAGCCACACCAGGAAGCCGATCACCCCGCCCAGCGAACCGTAGGTTTTGTTGTAGGAGCCGAAATTGGCTACGTAGAACGCGAACCCGGCCGATGCCAGAACCCAGACCACGACAGCGAGCACACCGCCTGGGCTCAGCCAACGAAACCCCGGGTGTTTCACGTTGGGGGATGCCCAGTACAGCAATGCGAACACCAGGATGACCAGCGCGGCGATCACGGGCCACTTGGCGATGTCCCACACCAGCACTCCGGTAGAGCCGATCCCAAGCAGTTGCCCAGCTCGATCAGCCACAGTGCCGGTCGCGACTACCCCGACCGCGGACAATGCCAGCAGCACTACCACCGCGAGGGTCAGACCCACCCGTAGCGGCACCGTCTTCCACATCGGGCGTCCTTCGGGCATCTCGTAGATGGCGTTGGAGGCTCGCATGAACGCCCCGATGTATCCCGAGGCCGCCCACAGCGCACCGGCAAGGCCGATAATCGCCAACGGCCCGGCAAGACCCTCGGAATACTGTAATTCCTTGATCGCGTTAACCAGGACGTCCCCCGCTTGCCCGGGGGCCATAGTATTGATGTTGTCGATCAGCGTCTGTGTCGCCGAGGGTCCCAGCAGACCCAGCACTGCGGTGAGCACGATCATGGCGGGGAAGATCGACAGAACACTGTAATAGGTCAGCGCTGCGGCCCAATCGGTGAGATTGTCCTTACTGAACTCCCGCACCGTGCGCTTGAGCACCGCCCACCACGAGCGCTTGGGCAGCGAAGTAGGGCCTTGCGGCTCGCTACCGGCAGCATGTCCGGAAGCCGTTTGCTGCTGTCCCACCATTCCCACCGCCCTCTACGCCGCGTCGATCGAATGTGTCCGAAACGAGGCAAGCGCGATGCGACAGCGCGGCCGAACGTCTCGTGGGTAGCTGACAGGCCACCGCGGCCTACGTCCCAAGATCCTTACCAGTGATCCTCTTGAAGCCCACGGCGCCAGCCCGGTCCACCACCGCCTTCACCCCGGCGAAGATCGCGCCCTGGACCACCGCGGCGACCAGCACCTCCTTGGTGCTGTACTCCGGCGAGGTGGCCTCCGGAGCCTCCTCCTCACCGGAAACCACCGCCCACACCTTCTTGAACACTGCTCCAGCGAGGATCCCACCGAGCACACTGACGAGCAGGCTCAGCAGCCTGTAGACAATCTTCACGAGTACTCCTTCCGCCGACGCCGAGGCATCAGCAATCTCAGCACGGCTAGCACCCGCGTCCACCGCCGAGCCCGACTTGCTCTGGACCGCCCGCGAACCTGCTGGACCTCCTTAGCCTTCTCCCGCTGACGTTGGCGACGGCGGACGATCAGCAACCCCCACACAGCCAGCGCCGCGCGCACTGCTACACCCGGCTTGCCCTGGACCACCCGCTGCCTTCTGCGTCGCCGCTCCCGTCAGCTGCGGGGCCCTCGCGATCGCCTGGGCACGCACTTCCCGGGCCTTGCGGACGACCTGCGCCTGGAGCTCCTGCGGCTTGTCACCCAGCCCACCTGCCACACTCATGCCGCGGGATACCCGGAACACTCAGCTATCACACCCACCGCATCTGCCCTTACTAACGGTCGGCGCCGGCTAGAGAGGACTTCCCGTGATCGCAAGGTTGCTGACAGTTACCCCGCTCGCTCAGGAGTAAACCTAGGTGCTCCCCCGCCGTGGCTGAGTACCCAGGAGCGCACGATGATTCCTAGCGGCAGCCCGTCGATGTCTTGGATGCGGATCGTCGTGTACCAATAGAGGATCGACAGCGAGGAGGCGGGCAGGCTTGCCCTCACCAACGCTCCCGCGCCCGCCCTGGCTGCCGAGCTCACCGCGATGCTCGTCGACCCGGCGATCCGCGCCGTGGTACCGCCCTGGGGGGAGTTGGCCATCGACTTGCTGCCATCCACGGCGGACGCGTCGAGTTCCGACCATCTGCGATCATCAACCCGGACCAACGACCCCTGACCGATCCCCTGCGCCGCTGACTCGCCTCGGGTTAACCCCACCACCCAGCGCCAACCACGCGCGCCCGGCACCATAGCCTGCCGCGGTGCCGAACCGCATTACCACCGACACCGGCTGTCGCCGGATGGGGTGGACGATCGCGGCGTTGGCGCTGCTCACCGGAGTGCTCGGAATTTTCGCGGTACTCGCTCCGGTCATCGCCGACGATCCGGTGGTGAGCTGGCCCCGCACCGGGCAGCAGCCCACCTCCACCGTGCTCCCGCTGGCGCCCTACCGCCCTCTGCAACTCACCGCCACCATGCCGTGCGCGACGCTGCAGACGTTGAATGCTCGCCCAGGTGGCGGCGAGGCACTGCGCACGCTGCCCGCCGAGGTGGGCACCGCCCCGGGTGAGGGCCTGGTGGTGGCCGCCGCCCAGGGCATCGTGACGGTCACCGCGTCCGGTGCTGAGCTCACCCGCGAGACGCTGCCGGCCGGGAGCTGCTCCTATCAGGTGCTGGCCGATGCCGGCGGGATACGGGTGGCGCGCGACGGCACCGACATCAGCACCCGGGCAGACCTGCTGCCCCCTCAGGTCGCTGAGCTGCAGACCGACGCAGTGGGGCAAACCAGTGGGCTGTCGGTGACGCTGCACACCGACGCGCGGTACCAGTCGCGCCCCGCACCGCTCAAGACGGCGTTGCTGATCGCGCATGGTCTCGCACTCACGGTGCTCCTTGTGCTGGCCTGGCGGCGGTGGCGGGGCGAGGGGCCTGGTCTGGTCCGTCCGCGCCCGTCCTGGGCCGATGCGGTCGTGGTCGGGATCTCGCTGATCTGGGTGGTGCTGGCCCCGGTCAACATCGACGACTCGTGGTACCTGCTGATGGCCCGCAACGCGATGGAATCGGGGTACATCGGCAACGTCATCTACCAGTTCAATGTGTCCGAGAACCCGTTCTCCGCCAGCCAGTACGCGATGCAGGCCTGGGGAGCTTTCGGAGACAATTGGAGCCTGGCCTGGATGCGGCTGCTGCCGCTGGGCTACGGGTTGGTCAGCTACGTGCTGCTGCGGGTCCTGATCGAGACGGTGCTGGACCGGGCGGCGCGGCGACCGCTGGTGCCGTGGACAGTGGCGGCCGGGCACCTACTGTGGTGGCTGCCCTACGGGATCACGCTGCGGCCCGAACCGCTGATCGTGCTGGGCACGTCGCTGGTGCTGATGTTGGCGGAGCTGGCCCGCCGGCGCCGCTCGGTCGGAGTGCTCGCGGCAGCCACCGCCGTCGCCGCGTTCACCGTCACGGCCTCCCCCACCGGCCTGGTCGCGGTCGCACCGCTGGTGTTGTGCCTGCCGTGGTTGTGGCAGTGGTGGCGAGCTTCGGACCTGGCCGGCCGGATCGCCACGGTGCTGCTGGCCGGGGCGGCCGCCTCGATCGTGGTTCCGATCGGATTCGCCGACGCCAGCCTCGGCGACGTATTGGAATCCATCGCGGTGCACCGCTGGTACTACCGCCAGCACGCCTGGTACGACGAGTACCTGCACTACGCGAACCTGCTGGTACCCGACGAAAGAGGGGCCTGGGGCAAGCGGCTACCGGTACTGCTCACCCTGGGTGTGCTGCTGGCTGTCGCTATCCGAACCGGGGCCATCGGGGCCAGGCGGGGTGGCGACGGGGATCGCAGCGGTCGGCTGCTCGGTGAGATGGCCGCGATCACCGGTTTCGTTCTGGTGGCAATGGCGCTCACGCCCACGAAATGGGTGAACCACTTCGGTGCCATCGCGGCACCCGCCACCGTGCTGATCGCCGCTGCGGTGATCCGCTCGCCGCTACCGCAGCGGGTCGGCGCCGCGGCGGTCGCCATCGGTACCGCGGGCCTCGTGGTCGCCGCATCCGTCGGATTCGCCGGTCCCAACCTGTGGCGCCCCCTGTCGGACTGGGGCCAGCCCTTCGGTGACCACACCCTCATCGCGACCCCCTACGTACAGAGCCTGCTCACCCCGTCGCTGGGTCCGCTGTCGTTGCGTAACCCGCTGCTCTGGCTGGCAATCGCAGGACTGGGCTACTGGCTGACGCGCTCGTCGAAGCGCTGGCCGGGTCCGGATCGGGCGGTGCTGATCACCGCGAACGGTCTCGCAGTGCTGCTGATGCTCACTGTGTTCACCGTCGCGCCGCTGCGCCAATACCCGGGCACCTCAGTGGCGCTGATGAACCTGCGCGCGCTCACCGGCCAGCCCTGCGGGCTCGCGACGTCCGTCACAGTGTTCACCGACGTCAAGCCTGGCCTCGGGCCGGCCACCGGGGCCGCCACCCTGACCGGGGACATGCGCCAAGCACCGCTGCCCGAACCGGTACCGATGACCCCACCAGGCGTGCTCTGGCACAGCGACGTGCCCGGCGGCACAGGTACCGGGACCGTCCAGACTCCCTGGTATGCGCTGCCCGGTCCGGTCCCCGACGGGCGGGTGGTCGTGCCGGTGCTGGGCACGCTCACCAACGACCAGCGGCTCGCAGTCCAGGTGGTCGCCGGAGACCCTGATCGCGTGCGCACAGTGCCGGTCGACTCGGTCGGGCACAAGGTCAGGGACAAGGTCGGAGGCAAGACCGGTTGGGCCGAAGTCACCGTCGCGCTGGCCGACGCCGGCCTGGACGCGCCCAGCGCGGTGCGGGTGATAGCGCAGGACCGCGTCGCTGGTCCAGATAGCTGGTTCGCCGTCGCGCAACCCCGGCTGACCGGGCCGCGCCCGGTCACCAGCATCATCGCCGGACGGCCGGTGTTCGCCGACCAGGTGTCCGCGGGGCTGTGGCCCTGCCAGGATCAGATCGCCGTGCGGCACGGCATGGTGCAGGCTCCCCGGATGCGGCTGCGGATCGCCGACGGACTGGAGGACGCGACCATCCACAACGCGGTCTTCGCAGACAACGGGGGCACGCTGCTGCAGGTCAACCGGACCGCGACGTTCGTCGAGCTGCCGTCACAGCTGATGCCACCGGGCGTGCCCACCCTGGGCTGGGGCCACGTCGAGGAGGTGGTCTACACCCACCCTGTGGGGCTGGTCGACCTGCGCGTCGACCAGCAGCGGCGCGCCGGATGGATCCGCCTCCCCACGCTGATCGGGCAGCCCTACACCGGCCGCGCCTACACCGGCTGACTCGCATCCGTACGTAGTCAGAACTTCGGCTAGGTAGCGGGTTGCTAAGAGTTACGTGGGGCTACTGATTGCAACACGGCGCCCCACGTAGGCACTGTATGTGATGCCGAACCGGCTCTGCCGCCGGCGAGGTGACTTCAGTGCCCGGGCGACCGGGACCGCCTTTCCTAGGGGGATTCCAATGTCTGACGCGATCAGCTTTGCCGAACTCGGCTCACAACACGTGGAGCTGCTGCCCGCCCGTACCGTCCTGTCGATGTTGCACGGGGCCATCAACGGCCCCTCCGGTGACTCGGGTACTCCCGGCGCCAACGGCCAGGGCATGTCCAAGATCACGTTCTTGGGGATGTTCGGTTGGGGCGGACCGGACTCCAGCTACAGCCAAGCCAGCAGCGACTCCGGCAGCAGCGCCGACGGCAACCACGGCTGAGGACACTGATGCTCGGCCTCTCCGCCCTAGCCACTCATTTGCCCGATCCGAGCAGCTAGCAGCGGGGCCACGAGCCTGGGACGCTTTAGTTGCGGCTGCAGGGGTCAGCACGATCGACCCGTCGGATCTTGTGGTGACCTCCTCGACACCTTCCTCGGGCCGTGGCCCGGGGTCGGTGAGCGAGGCCAGCTCGGCCATGGACTGACCAACGTCGGGCACCGCACCGGCAAGGTAGGCCAGATGGCACACCGCGGGGTGGGCCCGGCGGCGGTCTCGGTGATGACGGCGCCCCCGTAGGAGTGGCCACAGAGCACTACTGGCGCGGTGAGCTGATCCAGGACATCCCGCACCGCGGCGGCATCGTTATGCAGATCACCAAGTGGCCCGACGCGTGCTGGGCAGCTCTGCCGCAATCGCGATGAATCCGCGGTGCTTTGTCACGATGACCATGCGGAACGGCGAGGACACTGGTACGGACGCCGGGGCTGCATGTCTTGATACCTTGAAGAGTTGGCAGCTGCCCACCGGCTTCAGTGCCACGTTCGCCGTCCCATCGCAGAAGGTGGATGCATCGCGTGTCGGTTCCCCCCACAAGCTCTGACGAGCTGACTGCTGAGCAGGCCTACCTCACCATGCTCTACCGCCATCTCGACGAGCGCCGGAGCTACACCGTGCGGCGCCTCGCCGAGGTCCTCCGGGGTGCCACCACCGGAACGCCCCAAGCGCTCAGCGAGCGCGACGCGGCGGCCGCGATGTACTCCGGCCAGCTCGCCGCCCTGGACGGGGTGGAGCAGGGCCTGTGCTTCGGACGGCTCGATCTCGACGGCCATCGTGACGGCGAAGACGACGGGGAAAGCGACGGCGAGGAGCGGCGCTATATCGGGCGGCTCGGGCTGCTCGACGAGGAGCGTGACTACGAGCCGCTGCTCATCGACTGGCGGGCGCCCGCGGCGCGCCCCTTCTACACCGCGACGGCCGCCTGCCCCGAGGGCGTTCGCCGCCGCCGGCACATCCGGACCCGCAGCCGGACCGTGCTCGCCATCGACGATGAGGTACTCGATCTCGACAGTGCCCAGCAGAACCCGACCCGTACCAGCCTGACCAGCGAGGCGGCACTGATGGCCGCGCTGTCGGCGAGCCGGACGGGCCAGATGTCCGACATCGTCGCAACGATCCAAGCCGAGCAGGACCGGATCATCCGCGCCAAGCCACAGGGACTGCTGGTCGTGCAGGGCGGGCCGGGCACCGGCAAGACCGCGGTCGCGCTGCACCGGGCGGCCTACCTGCTCTACACCCACCGCCAGCAGCTGGCCAAGCGCGGTGTGCTGGTGGTCGGGCCCAACTCGACGTTCCTGAGCTACATCGGGCAGGTGCTGCCCTCGCTGGGTGAAACCAGCGTGCTGCTGTCCACTGTGGCCCAATTGCACCCCGGTCTGCACGCCTGCGGCGTTGAGCCCGCCGAGACCGCAGCGGTCAAGGGTCGCGCGGAGATGGTGAAGGTGGTGGCCGCAGCGGTCCGGGACCGCCAGCAAGTGCCTGCGGAGCCCATCGAGCTCGATGTCGAGGCCCAGCCCGTCCGGCTAGACCAGCAGGTGTGCCTGCCGGCTCGCACCCGGGCGCGGCGCTCCCGGCGCCCGCACAACGAGGCCAAGCGGATCTTCCACGGCGAGGTGCTGGCAGCACTGGCCCAGCAGGTCGCCGGCGGGTTGGGTGGGGAGCTGCTGGACCGGGGCGACCTGGCAGACATCCGTGCCGAGCTGCGAGGCAGCCGGGAGCTGACCGCCGAGCTGGATCGGCTGTGGCCGACACTGTCGCCAGAGCAATTGCTCACCGACCTCTACGCTGACCCCCAGCGCCTGACCAACGCCACCCATCGGGTACTGCGTCCCGAGGAGCGCGACCTACTGGCCCGTCGCGCTCCGGACCCGAACACCGAACCCGGGCAGATCTGGACTTCCGCCGATGTGCCACTGCTGGATGAGGCCGCTGAGCTGCTCGGCTCCGACGGCAGCGCCGAGGCCGCCCGCGAGGCCGCTGCTCTGCGCGAGGAGCTGCAGTACGCGCAGGGCGTGCTGGACATCCTGGATTTGGACGAGGACCTGGATTCCGAGCTGCTGCGCGCCACCGACCTGATCGACGCCGACCGGCTGGCCGACCGGCAACGGCACCGCCATTACGGCAGCACCGCCGAGCGCGCGGCGGCAGACCGGACCTGGACCTACGGTCACGTCATCATCGACGAGGCACAGGAGCTGTCTCCCATGGCGTGGCGAGTGCTGATGCGGCGCTGCCCCAGCCGGTCGATGACGGTAGTCGGCGACCTGGCACAGACCGGGGACCGCGCCGGCGCGGTGTCCTGGCAGGACGTGCTCGGTCCCTACGTGGCACAGCGGTGGCGGTTGGAGCAGCTGACGATCAACTACCGCAACCCGGCCGAGATCGCGGAGCTGGCCGACGAGGTGCTCGCCGCTCTCGACGTCGACATCACCCCACCGCGGCCGGTGCGCCGAACGGGCGTGGCGCCCCGCGCGGTGCAGGTCGTCGCGCTGGCCGACGAACTACCCGCAGTAGTCGCCGAGGAAGCCGCTGCGGTGGGTGACGGCCGGGTCGCCGTACTGGGGCCCGCCACCAGCGTGGACGAGCTTCACAAGCTGGTCCCCACCGCGGGTGGGCACGACCCGGGTCTGATCGCCGGCACAGCCGGCATCGAGGCACCGGTCACCGTGCTGACCGTCACCCAGGCCAAGGGCCTGGAGTTCGACGCGGTGGTGCTGGTCGACCCGGCCGCGATGCTGGCCGAGTCACCGCGCGGGCTCAACGACCTCTACGTTGCGCTGACTCGCACAACGTGCCGCCTGTGCATCGTGCACTCCGGAGACCTACCCGAGGTGCTCGCCGCACTCGCGCACTGACTCCCGCCTTCCGCGCTGGCTCCCGCGTTCTGGGCCAGACTGCAGCAAGAGATGCTCGGATAACTGCATTCTGGCCCCAGAACGCGACTGCGAGGAGGCGTGCGAGTGGTACGGCCTGGGGGGACGTTGCTGGTGGGGATGCTGGGGGTGCTGGTCGCGCTGGCTTTGCCGTTCGCCCCGGTGGACGCCGAGCAGACCACGGTGACCTGGCCGGCCCCTGGCCAACCGGCTGTGTCGAGTACCGCGTTGTTCGCGCCGTACCGGCCAGCGGAGCTGACCGCGACCGTGCCGTGCACGGTGATCCGCGCTGCTGTGGACGCCGGCCGTGCCACCACGGTGCTGGCCACCGGTTCGCACGGTGACGGGCTCGCGCTGGTCGCCGACGCCGGAAGTGCGCGGCTGCTGCTGAATGACCGGCTGATGATCACCATCCCGGTGGCCGGCCTCGCTAGGGACTGCACGACGCAGGTGGACGCCGGGCCGACCGCAACGGTGATCACCATCGGGACTGCAGGTGGTGCTCGGACGATCAGGCAGGTCGGCGAGCTGGTGCCCAAGGTGTTCGCATTCCGCACCGACCTCGATGCCGC